>NZ_JBHWCL010000217.1:0-12880 GCF_042735125.1 Kitasatospora sp. NPDC059599
GGGCACAGCCGTGCTCGGCCGCACCCAGGACCGCGGAGGCGCCCCGGGACAGGCCCCCGCCCGGGCAACGGACCGCGCTCCGCCCGCACCGCCCGCCCCACCGGGGTCTGCGCGCGGTGCCCACCGGGCCGAACGGCCCGAAGCCGAGAGCGGGGCCGCCCACCGGCGAGCGGGGCGGTCCATCGAAGAACGGGGCAGGCCACCGGCGCGCGGGGCAGGCCCGAGGTGCGGCCGGCCGGGTGGAGCGGGTGGTCGGCCGCTCGCACGGGGGCCCAGGATCGGGCGCGCCGGGAGGTGGCCGTCGACCGGGGCGCACCGTACGTCGCCTGCGGGCGAGGACGGGCACGGGAACGGGTTCACCCGAACACCTGCGGCCGGGGCCGTTCGGGCGCCCGGCCGTTGCTCGTCCGGAGTGCGAAACCGCCCCGCAGGGCTTAAGTCCTTTAACAAGACAATCCGGATGTCACCCGAACGTCCCGTTAGACTGCTAAGGACGCGTCAAGACCCCCTGTCGGGGATCCGGGCGTCACAGGGCGCGCCGGGAAGTCTGGTCGGCAACTGCACCACCCGTGTATCCGTTGCCGCTCCCAGCCCCTCAGGAGGTCCCCCGTGACCGACCAGCCGCCCGTCCACGAGCCGACGACCCGCCGCCGGCAGTTCCTCGGCCGGCTGCCACTGCCCGAGCGCGCCTTCATCACCGACGCCCTGCGCACCGAGACGGTCGGCGGCGTGCTGCTGCTGGGCGCCGCCGTCATCGCGCTGATCTGGGCCAACGTCTGGCCGCAGGCGTACGAGAGCGTGCTCGACTACACCGTCGGCCCCTCCGCCCCGCTCCACCTCGACCTCTCCCTGGCCACCTGGGCCCAGGACGGGCTGCTGACGATCTTCTTCTTCGTCGCCGGGATCGAGCTCAAACGCGAGTTCGTCGCGGGCGAGCTGCGCACGCCGAGCGCCGCGCTGCTGCCCGTGATCGCCGCCGTCTGCGGGGTCGCGCTGCCCGCGATCGTGTTCGCCGTGGTGAACTCCGGCAGCGGCGGGCACCCCGGCGGCTGGGCGATCCCGACCGCCACCGACATCGCCTTCGCCCTCGGCGTGCTGGCCGTGGTCGGCAGCCACCTGCCCTCGCCGCTGCGTGCCTTCCTGCTCACCCTGGCCGTGGTCGACGACCTGATCGCGATCCTGATCATCGCGGTCTTCTACAGCTCCGGCATCAAGTTCTGGGCGCTCGGGCTGGCCTTCGCCGGGCTGGTGCTGTTCTGGTTCCTGCACCGGCGCGGGGTGCACGGCTGGTACCTGTTCGTGCCGCTGGCGCTGGTCACCTGGGCGCTGATGCACGAGAGCGGCATCCACGCCACGGTGGCGGGCGTCGCGATGGGCCTGATGCTGCGCTGCCACCGGGAGGGCGACGAGCAGCACTCCCCCGGCGAGCACATCGAGCACCTGGTCCGCCCGCTCTCCGCCGGACTGGCCGTCCCCCTGTTCGCCCTGTTCTCGGCCGGGGTGACGATCTCCGGCCCGGCGCTGCGCGAGGTGTTCACCCAGGCCACCCCGATCGGCATCGTGGCCGGCCTGCTGATCGGCAAGTCGGTGGGCATATTCGGCGGCACCTGGCTGGCCGCCCGGTTCACCCGGGCCGAGCTGAACCCGCAGCTCAAGTGGGCCGACATGGTCGCCGTCTCGGTGCTCGCGGGCATCGGCTTCACCGTCTCGCTGCTCATCAGCGAGCTGGCCTTCCCGGACGACCCGGAACTCGCGGACCTGTCCAAGACGGCCGTCCTGGTCGGCTCGCTGCTCTGCGCGGTGCTCGCCACCGTGCTGCTGAAGCTGCGCAACCGGCACTACCGCGCGCTGTGCGAGGAGGAGGACCGGGACCTGGACGGGGACGGCGTCCCGGACGTCTACCAGGAGGACGACCCGGCGTGGCGGGCGCGGGTCTCGGAGCGGGCCCGGGCCTCCGAGGCGACCCGGCCGCTGCCCGGCGGCGGCCCCGAGGACTCCGGCGCCTCCGGCACCACCGACGCCTCCGGCACTACTGGCACTACCGGCACTACTGGCACCACCGGGAACCGGAAGGCCACCGGGGACCCCGGGAGTCCCGACACCTCCGGGACGGACCGCTGACGGTCCCTCCGGAAGCTCCGCACACCCGCCCCGGCCGCCTCCCGGAAGCCCCGCCCGGGAGGCGGCCGGTGGGCCCGCCGACGACCGCGCGCAGGCCTTCCCCGGCCGGGACACGTCCCTCCGGCGGGGCCCCGGAGTGGTGTCCGACTGACCGGTAGGGGCATGATTCTGAGCTGTCGACAATCCACTGACGCCTCCGGACCCCCACCGGCCCCGGAACCGCGGACCCGCGGGGCGTCACGCCGTACAGCCGCAGAGGAGAACCGCTGATGCCCGCAGGAACCGCAGACCCGTCCAGCAACGGCCGGGCGCCCTACGAGGGCGAGCGTTCAGTGGGGCAGCTGTTCGCGGCGGCCACCGCCGATCTGTCCGCGCTGGTCCACGACGAGATCGCACTCGCCAAGGCCGAGATCCGGGCGGACGTCAAGCGCGGCGTCTCGGGCGGTGTCTCGCTGGCGGTCGCCGGTGTGGTGGCGCTGTTCTCGATCCCGATGCTGAGCGCCGCCGCGGCCTACGGCATCCACGCGCTGGGCCTGTCGCTGGGCTGGTCCTTCCTCATCGTGGCCGGCGCCTACCTGCTGCTCGCGGTCCTGCTCGGGGTGCTGGCGTACCGCTCGTTCAAGAAGATCGAGCCGCCGCACCGCACCATCGAGGGTGCCCAGAAGACCGCCGACGTGCTGAAGAACGCCCGGCCGCGCCCGGCCACCAAGGAGGAGATCGACCGGGCCCTGGGCCGCATCCCGTAAGCGGTCGCCTCCGGGTGAGGGCGGTCCCGCCGCCGCGACGGCCTGCCGACGGCCCTGCCCACGGCCCTGGCGGCGGCCCCGGCAGCCCCACCGGCAGCCCCACCGGCGGCACTGACGGCGGGCACTGACGGCGGGCTCTGACACACAGCCGTCGTCGAGCTGACGGGCGGCCCCGACGACGGACCGTCAACGGGTCCCGTCAACGGAGCCCGCCGGCGGTACCGGGAGCGGACGGCTCCGGTCAGCCGCCGTGGCCCGGGCGGACCCGCCGACAGTGAGTGCCGGGCACGTGTCCGGCACGCGGATGTGACACGCTCTCGGTATGCCGCTTGACCAGAAGCCCGTGCCCGCGCAGCCGTCCGCCGATTCCGGCCCCGACTCCGGCCCCGGGCTCGTCCCCGGGGGCTCCGGCCCGGTCCCCGGGCGGGGGCCCGGCGAGGCGACCGCCGGGGCCGCCGCGACCTGGAGCATCCGGCAGTCCGGCCCGTGGACGCACCGCGACCTCGCGGCCAACGGCGCCCGCTTCCACATCGCCGAGCTGGGCTCGGGGCCGCTGGTGCTGCTGGTGCACGGCTGGCCCGAGTACTGGTGGGCCTGGCGCCACCAGCTGACCGCGCTCGCCGAGGCCGGCTACCGGGCGGTGGCGCTCGACCTGCGGGGCATCGGCGGCAGCGACCGCACCCCGCGCGGGTACGACCCCGGCAACCTCGCCCTGGACATCACCGGGGTGATCCGCTCGCTCGGCGAGCGCCGGGCCCACCTGGTGGGGCACGCCTCCGGCGGCACCCTGGCCTGGGTGGCTGCGGTGATGCGCCCGTCCGTCATCCAGAGCCTGACCGTGGTCTCCGCGGCGCACCCGAGGGACCTGCGCCGGGCGCTGCTGACCGACCGCCGCCAGTTCGCCGCCTTCGAGCACGTGCTGGGCTTCCAGCGGCCGTGGATACCGGAGCGCCGCCTGGTGGCCGACGACGCCGAGCTGGTCGGCCGCTACCTGGAAGCCTGGACCGGCCCGAACGGCCTGGACGAGGCCGCGGTGCACGCGTACCGGCAGGCGATCCAGATCCCGAGCACCGCGCACTGCTCGATCGAGCCCTACCGCTGGCTGCTGCGGTCGCTGGCGCGGCCGGACGGCATCCAGTTCGCACGACGGATGAAGAAGCCGATCACCGCGCCGACCCTGCACGTCCAGGGCGCGGCCGACCCGGTACTGCTCTCGCACACGGCGCTCGGCGGCGGCGAGTACGTGGCGGCGCCGTACCGCTGGCGGCTGCTGCCGGGGGTCGGGCACTTCCCGCACGAGGAGGCGCCGGAGGAGTTCACCGCCGAGTTGCTGGACTGGGTCGGGCGCCACAAGGAGTGACCTCGGGCGAGGCACCCGGGGCCGGACGTGTCATGTCACGGAAGGGCCTTCGGACCCAACTCCCGTGATGTTTCGCTCATATGACAACCGCATAGGCCAATTTCGGCACACCCCGGGCGATTACCTCCACCGGCCCAGGGGCATCCATTCCGGTATGAGTTGGATGCCCGATCGCGGCGCCGCCCCGCGCGGCCGACGCCAGAACAGCCCGCAGCGTTCCGCCCACCGCCCCGACCGGGCGGACGACCTCGGCTTCGACGGCCTCGACGGCAGTCGCCGCGCGGACCCGCGGCAGCTCGGTATCCCGCGCATCCTCGGCCGGCGCGCCCGCTGGGTGGGCGCACGACTGCGGCGCGAGACCTGAGGCCTCGCGCCGCGTGGGGCCGGTGACACCCGGCGACCGGGCGGGCCGTCGAACGGCCGCCCGGAACGCACCGCTCAGTTCGTGATCGGCGACACCGCGGTGAACCAGAGCAGGACGAAGGTCGCCACCGACATGATCGGCACCAGCACCTTGGTCTCGACGTCGTTGCCGCTGCGCTTGATCAGCACGACCTCGTAGCGCTCCTTGTGCGGCCAGAGCAGCGGCGCGCCCTTCTTGGTCAGGCAGTCGCCCAGCAGGTGCGCCAGCGTGCCCAGCGCCACCGCGTACGGCAGCCAGCCGGGCGAGTTGGGCATCCAGGTGTTCATCCCGAAGGTGCCCAGCGCGGACAGCCCGATGACGGTGATCCAGGCCTGCGGACCGTCGCCCGGCGGGCAGAGTCGCAGCGCCCTGATCGCCAGTGCCAGCAGGAAGAAGGTCAGCCCGAGCGTGAAGTTGCGGCCCAGGAAGGTCACGCCGGCCCAGGTGCCGGCGCCCATCAGCCCGACGAACAGCAGCGAGTGGGTGGCGTGCCGGTGACCGCCGGACGCCCAGGCCACGAAGCGGCAGAGCGCCTTGGAGACCGGGCCGAGGAAGTTGGCGATCGAGCCGTCGTGGTGGTCGAGGTCCGGCAGCAGGGCCGCACCCGCGCACAGCACCGTGCCCATCAGTATGTCCGCCGGCTGCAGCGTGGTGTGCAGCAGCAGCGGGGGCAGGAAGGGGGCCGACGCCGCGTACAGCATCGCCCCGCTCACCGCGTGCGAATGACCCATCATCGGACTGCCACGACCTCCCGTCGGGCCCACTCCGGGACGGCGCCCGGTTGAGCCGAACGGGTGAGCGCGGCCGAGGCTATCAGGGCGGGCTGACGGTACGACGGATATCGGACGCCGCGGCCCGGCGCGTCCCGGGCGGGGCCTCCCCGGACAGACCTCCCCCGGACGGACCGCCCCTGCGGGGCCCCGCCCGGGACGGCCCGGGACGGCCCGGTCAGAGCGCGCAGCCCTGGGTGTCCACCCGGGCGGTCGCGGTGCCGCCCTGCTGGGCGTCCTCGCGCACCTCGGCCGCGGTCAGCACGTAGCCGGTGTCGGCGCTGTCCAGGGATTTGGCGAACACCACGCCGTACACCTGGCCGTCCGGGGTGAGCAGCGGCCCGCCGCTGTTGCCCTGGCGGACCACCGAGCGCACCGAGTAGACGTCGCGCACCACCGGGCCGCGGTGGTAGATGTCCGGGCCGTTGGCCTGGATCCGGCCGCGGATGCGGGCCGGCTGGACGTTGAAGGCGCCGTTCTCCGGGAAGCCGGCCACGATCGCGCTGTCGTTGGTCTTCGCCTCGCCCGCGAAGGTCAGCGCGGGCGCGTTCAGCTTGGGCACGTCCAGGACCGCGATGTCGCGCTGCCAGTCGTAGCGGACCACCGTCGCGTCGTACAGCTGGCCGACGCCGCCGATCTGCACGGTCGGCTCGCTGACCCCGCCCACCACGTGCGCGTTGGTCATCACCCGGTGCGGGGCGAAGACGAAACCGCTGCCCTCCAGGGTCTTGCCGCAGGACGTCGCCGTGCCGACCACCTTGACCAGGCTCTGCTTGGCCCGCGCCACCGCCGGGCTGGCGGCCAGCGCCGGGTCCGGGGTGTCGACCTGGGTGATCGGCTCGTGCTCGAAGGGGTTGAAGACCTGCGGGAAGCCGTTGCGGGCGAGCACCTTGGAGAAGTCCGAGAACCAGTTCGGCGCGTCCGAGGGCAGCGCGTTCTGCACCCCGCCGAGGATCGCCGAGGAACGGACCTGCTTGGAGACCGTCGGCAGCGAGGCCCCGGCCAGCGCCGAGCCGATCAGCCAGGCCACCAGCAGCATCGAGACCACGTTCACCACCGCGCCACCGGCCGCGTCCAGCACCCGGGCCGGCCGGCGGTCGATGTGGCCGCGCAGCTTCCAGCCGAAGTGCGCGGTGACCGCCTGGCCGATCGCGGCGAAGACGATCACCACCACGACGGCCACCACCGAGGCCGTGGTGCCGGGGCTGAGGTGGTCGAGCAGCAGCGGCAGCAGCTCGACCGCCAGCAGACCGCCGCCGAGGAAGCCGACCAGCGACAGGACACCGACCACGAAGCCCTGCCGGTAGCCCGACACGGCGAATCCCACGGCAGCGGCGATCAGCAGCACATCCAGCACGTTCACTCCGACACCCTCCCACGGTCCGGTGGCCGGTCGCGCCGGCGGTCGGTCACGAGGCTCCGGCGTCGCCGCCCGGCAGCGCGCGGGAGTGTTCGAGGTCGCCCTGGACCAGGGCCAGCGCGTCGTCCGAGAGGTCGACGATCCGGGACGGGTCCCAGGGCAGCTCCAGTCCGCTGTGGTGCAGCACCCGGTCGATCACCCCGGCGGTGAAGCCCCACACCAGCCGGCCGGCGACCGCGAAGGCCGGGCCGACGTGACCGGAGGGGTGCCGCAGCCGCACCCGGTTCGCCGGGTCCGCCAGGTCGGCGATCGACACCCGGAACACCGCGCCGGTCTCGCCCCGGTCCACCGGACGCACCGGCGACTCCTCGCGCCACCAGCCGAGCACCGGGGTCACCACGAAGCTGCTCACCGGGATGTACAGCCGCGGCAGTGCCGCGAACACCTGCACCCCGGCCGGGTCCAGGCCGGTCTCCTCCCAGGCCTCGCGCAGCGCCGCCGCGATCGGGCCCGGGCCCTCCGGGTCCCCGTCCTCCGGATCGAGCGCGCCGCCCGGGAAGGACGGCTGGCCGGCGTGCGAGCGCAGCGACCGGGCCCGCTCGATCAGCAGCACGTCCGGCCCCTCCGGGCCCTCGCCGAACAGCATCAGCACGGCCGCCGCCCGGCCGCCCTCGACCGGCGGCAGGAAGCGGCTCAGCTGCTCCGGCAGCACCCGCTCGGCCGCCTCCCGGACCGGTTCCAGCCAGGCCGGCAGGTCGTCCCGCTCGATCCCGCGCGTGATCATCCGGCCACCGCCAGATCCGCGACCCGACCGTCGTGGCCGGCCGCGTCGGCCCGGGCGGCCGCCTCGCCGGGGAAGTCCGCCGGGGGCCTCAGCCGTTGCCCGGGCTGTCCGCCCATCTCGTACTTGAGCAGCGCGCGTGCCTTCTCCGGGTCGGTCTCCCCCTCGCCGTACGCGGGGCACAGCGGCGCGACCGGGCAGGCACCGCAGGCGGGCTTCCGGGCGTGGCAGATCCGGCGGCCGTGGAAGACCACGCGGTGCGAGAGCATCGTCCACTCCGACTTCGGGAAGATCTCGGCGACGACCGCCTCGACCTTCACCGGGTCCTCCTCGGCGGTCCAGCCGAACCGCCGGGCCAGCCGGCCGAAGTGGGTGTCCACGGTGATCCCCGGGACCCCGAAGGCGTTGCCCAGCACGACGTTGGCGGTCTTGCGGCCGACGCCCGGCAGGGTCACCAGGTCGGCCAGGCGGCCCGGCACCTCGCCGCCGAACTCGTCCCGCAGCGCGATCGAGAGGCCGATCAGCGACTTCGCCTTGTTCCGGAAGAAGCCGGTCGGCCGGATGACCTCCTCCAGCTCCTCCGGGTTCGCCGCCGCCATGTCCTCCGGCGTCGGGTACTTCGCGAACAGCGCGGGGGTGGTCTGGTTCACCCGCAGGTCGGTGGTCTGCGCCGACAGCACGGTGGCCACCAGCAGTTGGAAGGGGTTCTCGAAGTCCAGCTCCGGGTGCGCGTACGGGTACAGCTCAGCCAACTCGCGGTTGATCCGCCGGGCCCGCCGCACCATCGCCAGGTGCGACTCGGGCTTCCTCGGCTTCACGGCGGGCTTCTTCGCCGCCTTCTTCACCGCCGGCTCGGCCTTCGGCGTCGCGTTCCGGACCTTGCTCTCTGCCATGCACGAAGGCTACGCCGACCGGCGGGCGGGGCGGGCGTGATCAAGCGGAAGCGGGCTTGGCCAGGGCGTGTTGTCTAATGAAGTCTTCGCGTGGCGGTTACCTGACAGGGGGCGGGCTGATGATCAGGGTCCTGTTGGCCGAGGACATGAGCATGGTGCGCAGCGCGTTGATGGCGCTCCTCGCCTACGAGGACGACCTGGAGGTCGTCGCCGACGTGGACCGCGGGGACCTGGTGCTGCCGACCGCGCTGGAGGTGCGGCCGGACGTCGCGGTGCTGGACATCGACATGCCCGGGCTGGACGGACTGCAGGCGGCCGCCGAACTGCACGAGAAGCTCCCGGAGTGCGGGACGCTGGTGCTCACCGGGCTGGCCCGGCCCGCCTACCTGCGCAGTGCGCTCTCCGCCCACGTGCTGGGCTTCCTCGGCAAGGACGCCCCGGCCGAGGAACTGGCCGCGGCGATCAGGAAGGTGGCCGCCGGCGAGCGGGCCGTCGACCCGGAACTGGCCCTGGCCGCGCTGGGTGCGCGCGAGAACCCGCTGACGCCCAGGGAACTGGACACCCTGCGGCTCGCCGCGCAGGGGGCCTCCGTCACCGAGATCGCCGCCCGGCTCTTCATCTCGCCCGGCACCGCCCGCAACCACCTGGCCGCCGCGGTGTCCAAGACCGGGGGGCGCAGCCGGGTGGACGCGATCCGGATCGCCGAGGAGATGGGCTGGCTGTCGGTCGGGCCCCGGCTCGGCTGACGCCCCGGGCGGGCCTGCGGCCGCCCGTTCAGCGGGCTCCCGCCGGGCGCCGCCAGTGGCCGGTGAGGTCGCGGTAGAGGGCGGAGCTCGTCAGCAGTTCCTCGTGGCTGCCAGCGACGGCGTCGGTGCCGTCCATGACCAGGACCCGGTCGGCCCGCAGCGCCGAGCTCATCCGGTGGGCGATGACCAGCAGGGACCCCCGGCGGCGGGCGAACGCCTCCTCGGCCCGGGCCTCCGCGGCCGGGTCCAGGTGGCAGGTCGCCTCGTCCAGGACGACCAGGTCGGCCGGGGACAGGTAGGCGCGGGCCAGCGCGATCTGCTGGCGCTCGCCGGCCGAGAGCGCGTCCGGCGCGATCTGCGCCCCGCGGCCACCGAGGCGTTCGACCAGTCCTTCCAGCCCGATGGCGGCCACCGCCCGGTCCACGTCCCCGGGCCCGGCGTCGGAGGCGAGGTACCGCAGGTTCTCGTCCAGGGTGCCGGTGAAGACGTACGCCTCCTGGGGGATCAGGACGCGGTGGCGGGCGAGTTCGGCGGGGTCGGCGGGCAGCGGGCGCCCGCCGAGGCGCACCTCGCCGCTGGTCGGCCGGAGCAGTCCGGCGATCAGACCGGCCAGGGTCGACTTCCCGATCCCGCTCGGCCCGACCACCACCAGGTGCTCCCCCGGACCGATCGTCAGGTCGAGGTCGCGGACCACCGGCTCGGCACCGGGACCGTAGGCGAAACCGACCTTGCTCAGCTCGACGCCGTACGGGCCGTGCGTGCGCCCCGCGGGCCCGGGCGCCGGGGCGGCGGGCTCGGGCGGGGTGGACTCCAGGATGCGCCGCAGGGTGACGGCCAGCCGTACGCCGCTGCCGCCCAGGCCCTGGACCAGGGTCTGCAGGGCGGGCTGGAGCCCCTGCGTGATGTAGGTGACGGAGCCGAGCAGCCCGCCGGCCGTCACACCGTGGCCGGTCAGCCAGGAGGCCGTGGACAGCAGCAGGACCAGCGGGAGCCAGCCGCCGACGGCCAGCACCAGGGTCCGGTCGGCGGTCAGGCGGGCGACCCGCCGCGCCGCCAGCGCCTGCCGCTCGACCGCCGTCGAGAGCCGGTCACCGGTCCACCGCTCGGCACCGGCCGCGGTCACGTCGCGCAGGCCGCCGATCACGGCGCCCGCCTCGGCGGCGAGGCGCTCGTCGGCGAGCAGCAGCTCCCGCTGGGCGTCGGTGGTGCTGCGGAGCATCAGTGCCAGCAGGCCGGCGGCGGCCAGCAGCGGCGGCAGCACCACGACCAGGACCAGCGGCTCCAGGAAGCACATGCCCAGCAGGGCGCCGCCGACGCTGAAGACGAACCGGCGGACGACCATGGTGATCCCGGCGTACGCCTCGCGGACGATCTCCACCTGCTGGGTCAGCCGGGCGACGCCCGCGGTGTCGGGGCGGCCGGGGGCCGTCCGCGCCGCGTGCAGTCCGCCGGTGACCACCCGGCGGACCAGGTCGTCCCGCAGCGGTTCGACCAGGGCCGCCAGCCGCGGGTAGACCTGGCGGGTCGCCCAGGCGCCGACGAAGACGGCGACACCGAGCAGGGCCAGGTAGGCCATGCCGACCCCGGGGCGGCCGGCGCCGAAGCCGGAGTCCACCGCCCCGGCCACCAGGCGGCCGGCGGCGAACCCGGGCAGTGCCTCGACCGCCGACCACAGCGCCAGCCGGACGACCACCCGCGGACTGCGGCGCAGCGGGGCGAGGAGTTCGGTCCGGAGGGAGACCTCGGGTGCCCGGTTCACCTGCTCACCTCGGCGGGGCTGGGGCGGGCCGCGTCGGGCCCGGCGCCGTCGGCGGGGCGGTCCTCGCCGGCGGGGCGGTCCGCACCGGCCGGGAGGTCCTCGCCGGCGGGCGGATCGGGCCGGAAGACGGCCCGGTACTCGGGCAGGGCCCAGAGCTCGTCGTGCGGGCCGATCCGCCGGATGCCGCCGCCGTCCAGCCAGGCCACCAGATCGCAGCGGGCCGCGGTGGAGGCCCGGTGGGCGACGATCAGGCGGGTACGGCCGGCCAGTTCGGTGGTGAGCGCGGTGCTGACCTCGAACTCGGTCACGGTGTCCAGGCTGGAGGTCGCGTCGTCGAGCACCAGGACCCGGCCCCGGTGCGCGAACGCCCTTGCCAGACCGATCCGTTGGGCCTCGCCACCGGACATCGGCACGTCCCGCAGGTCGGTGCGGTAGCCGTCCGGCAGGCGCTCCACGAAGGCGTCGATGCAGGCCGCCGCGGCGGCCCGGGAGAGCCTCGGCCGGTCCGCCTCCGCCACGTCGTCGAGGGCGATGGCCTCGCCGACCGTGCGGCCCAGCAGGGCCGGGCGCTCGAAGGCGTACCCGATCGCGCCGCGCAGTTCCTCGCGCGACAGCTCGGGCAGCGGCACCCCGTCGAGCAGGACGGTCCCGCCGTGCGGGTCCGTCAGCCTGCCCGCCACCGCGGCGAGCAGGGACTTGCCGGTGCCGGAGCGGCCCACGATCGCGAGCGAGGTCCCGCCCGGCACCGTGAGGTCGACGCCGTCCAGCAGGGCCCGTCCGTCCACCCGGACGGTGACCCCGCGCAGTTCGAGCCGGCCGGGGCCGGACGGGAGCGCCCGGACGCCGTACACCGTGGCGGGCTCCGCGAGCACCTCCCGGATGCGTCCGCCGCCGGCCCTGGCGCGGGCGAGCCGGCCGAGGAACATCGCGGTCATGCCGAGGCCGGTGCCCAGGGCGGCGTACCGGGAGGCGGCCAGCATCTCGCCCGGGGTGACCCGGCCGGCGGCCAGCCCGAAACCGGCCACCGACAGCACCGCGACATCCAACAGCGGTGCCAGCAGGGCGCTTTGGGAGGCCACCCTGGTCTGCGCCCGCCAGAAGCCGTGGCCCAGGCCGCTCAGTTCGGGGAGCGGGCGCAGCACGCGCTCCGCCTCCCGGTCCGTGGTGCCCGCCGCCGCGATGGTCCGCATGCCGCCCAGCGCCTCGACGAAGCCGGCCGCGATGGCGCCCTGGACCTTCTGGTAGCGGGTGATCAGGGCGGACATGTCCTGGGCGTAGGAGCGCAGGAAGTAGACCAGGGCGGGCATGCCGACCAGGAAGGTCAGGGCCAGCCAGGGGTCGATCAGCCAGAGCGCGACCACGCTGGTGAGGGTCGGCAGGACGGAGAGCGCCGCCCAGACGGCGGCCTCTGCGGCGGCGCCCGCGTCGGCGGCGCCGCCGATCAGCCGGGCGGTGAGGTCGCCGGGGTCGAAGCGGGCGGTGGCCCGGCCGCCGAGGGTGAGCAGGTGGGCCAGCTGGGCCCGGCGCAGCCAGGCCGTGCCGGCGGCGGAGCTGCGGCCCGCGGCGAGGTCGGACAGCACCTCGCAGACGATGAACACGGCGATCACCGCCGCGCAGGTGGTGATCCGCCCGTCGTCCGGCCGGCCGGACATCGCGCTGTCCACGGCGGAGCCGACCACCGCGGGCAGCAGCACCTGGGCCAGAACGCTGCCGAGGGCCGCGAGCACCAGGAGGACGGCCCAGCCGCCGCCGCGGCGCACCGCGCTCAGCAGCAGCCGGTCGGCGTCGCGGCCGATCGCCGGCTCGGTGCGGCCGGCCGCCGCCGGGGATTCGGTCGTCACTCTGCCCCTCCGGGTCGTCGCGGTCGTGCGGGTGGAGCCGTGAAGCGCGCTGGCCTCCCGGTCCGGGGCGGGATCCCGCCCCGGACCGGGAGGCCTAGCC
>NZ_JBHWCL010000218.1:0-12690 GCF_042735125.1 Kitasatospora sp. NPDC059599
GGGCGGCGCTGGCCGGGCAGCGGCGCGCCGCCGGGGGGCGGGCCGGTGCGGCGGGCCATCGGACCGGGCTGGGTCTGGTGCACGGGGCCGCTGCCGGTGCCGTGCACCGGGGCGTCGCCGCTCGGGGCCGCCCCGATCGGCGCCAGGTCGATCTGCACCCCGCAGTCGGCCAGGGCGTCCAGCTCGCGGGCGGTGCCGTCGTCCGCGGTGGCCTGCTCGTCGGTGACCAGCCGGGTGATCGTCTCGGTGGCGACGGTCTGGAACATGCCGGCCGCGCCGAGCTTGGTGTGGTCGGCGAGGACGATGACCTCGGCGGCCGCCAGCACCATGGCCCGGTCCACGCTCGCGGACAGCATGTTCGCGGTCGACAGGCCGCGGTCGGCCGTCAGCCCGCTCCCGGAGATGAAGGCCTTGGTGACCCTCAGCCCCTGCAGCGACTGCTCCGCGCCGCTGCCCACCAGCGCGTAGTTGGAGCCGCGCAGGGTGCCGCCGGTCATCACCACCTCGACCCGGTTGGCGTGCGCCAGCGCCTGGGCGACCAGCAGCGAGTTGGTGACCACCGTCAGACCGGGCACCCGTGCCAGCCGGCGGGCCAGCTCCTGGGTGGTGGTGCCGGCGCCGACCACCACCGCGTCGCCCTCCTCCACCAGGCCGGCGGCGAGGTCCGCGATGGCGCTCTTCTCCGCCGCCGACAGGTGGGTCTTCTGCGGGTAACCGGGTTCGCGGCTGAAGCCGCCGGGGAGCACCGCGCCGCCGTGCCGGCGGTCGAGGAGCCCTTCTGCCTCCAGCGCCCGCACGTCACGGCGCACGGTCACTTCGGAGGTCTGGACGACGCGGGCCAACTCCCGGAGCGAGACCGCTCCGTTGGCGCGCACCATTTCGAGGATCAACTGGCGACGTTCTGCAGCAAACACAGAACCGACGGTAACCTGCGTGACCGTCTGCTTTCAGGCGTTTGCAGCTAGTAGCGGGAATTGCTCACGCACGAGCGGCGCGTGACCGTACAATTCGCGCCGTCAATAGCCCGGGGCTGCGCCCGCCGTCCGGGTGACGGTCGATCATGCGCGAAGGGCGGCCGCCGGTCGGCAGCCGCCCCTCAACTGCGCGCCGGACGCTCAGGATTCGCCGTCGGCCCGCTTGCGGATGTGCAGCTGCCGGGCGGCCTCGGCGGTCGAGCCGGAGACGGACGGGTAGACGGTGAAGGCGCTGGCCACCTGTTCGACCGTCAGATTGGCGTCCACCGCGAGCGAGATCGGGTGGATCAGCTCGCTGGCCCGCGGGGCGACGACCACGCCGCCGACCACGATGCCGGTGCCCGGACGGCAGAACAGCTTCACGAAGCCGTCCCGGATGCCCTGCATCTTCGCCCGCGGGTTGCCGCGCAGCGGGAGCTTGACCACGACGGCGTCCATCTTGCCGCACTCCACGTCGGCCGCCGTGTAGCCGACGGTGGCGATCTCCGGGTCGGTGAAGACGTTGGAGGCCACGGTCTTGAGGTTCAGCGGCTGCACCGCGTCGCCGAGCGCGTGGTACATCGCGATCCGGCCCTGCATGGCCGCCACCGAGGCGAGCATGAAGACGCCGGTGCAGTCGCCGGCCGCGTACACGCCGGGGGCGGTGGTGCGGGAGACCCGGTCGACCTGGATCTGGCCCCAGTCGTTGAGCTTGATCCCGGCCTCCTCCAGGCCCATCTCGGAGGTGTTGGGGATCGAGCCGACCGCCATCAGGCAGTGCGTGCCCTCGATCACCTTGCCGTCGGCCAGGGTCACCTCGACCCGGTCGCCGATCCTCTTCACCGACTCGGCGCGCGAACGGCCCATCACGTTCATGCCGCGGCGCCGGAAGACGTCCTCCAGCACCTCGGCGGCGTCCGGGTCCTCGCCCGGCAGCACGCGGTCGCGGCTGGAGACCAGGGTGACCTTGGAGCCGACCGCCTGGTACGCGCCGGCGAACTCGGCGCCGGTCACGCCGGAGCCGACCACGATCAGCTCGCGGGGCAGCTCCTCCAGGTCGTACACCTGGGTCCAGGTCAGGATCCGCTCGCCGTCCGGCTGGGCGTCCGGCAGCTCGCGCGGGTGGGCGCCGGTGGCGATCAGCACCGCGTCGGCGCGCAGCGCGTGCACGGTGCCGTCGGGCGCGTCCACCAGGACCTCGCGGGAGCCGTCCGCGGCCTGCCCGCCGGTGCCGAGCCGGCCGCGGCCGCGCAGGACGGTGACGCCGGCGCGGGTCACCGACTGGGTGATGTCGTGGGACTGCGCGATCGCCAGTCGCTTCACACGGCGGTTGACCTTGCCCAGGTCCACGCCGATGACCCGGGCGGCCTGCTCCAGCGGCGGGGTGTCGTCCGCGACCAGGATGCCGAGTTCCTCGTACGAGCTGTCGAAGGTGGTCATCACCTCCGCGGTCGCGATCAGCGTCTTCGACGGAACGCAGTCCGTGAGCACCGCCGATCCACCCAGACCGTCGCGGTCGACGACGGTCACCTCCGCGCCGAGCTGTGCGGCGACCAGGGCCGCCTCGTAGCCGCCGGGTCCGCCACCGATGATCACGATCCGAGTCACGCTCACCATTGTCCCGTACGCCGGGAGCGCCGCCACGCCGGGGTCCGGGCTCCGCCCGTTCGCCCGGTCGCCCCGGTCCGCGCGCCACCCCGGCTACGCTGGCCCCCATGCCCCTTTACGCCGCGTATGCCACCAACCTCGATGCCCGGCAGATGACCCGCCGAGCCCCGCACTCCCCGCTGCGCGGCACGGGGTGGCTGGACGGCTGGCGGCTCACCTTCGGCGGCGAGCAGCTCGGCTGGGAGGGCTCGCTGGCCACCGTCGTCGAGGACGAGAAGGACCAGGTCTTCGTCTCGCTGTACGACGTCTCGCCGGTGGACGAGGAGGGCCTGGACCGCTGGGAGGGCGTCCAGCTCGGCATCTACCGCAAGATCAAGCTGCGCGCGCAGACCCTGGACGGCTCCATCCCGGTCTGGACGTACGTGCTCAACGACTACGAGGGCGGCCTGCCCGCGGCCCGCTACCTCGGCCTGGTCGCCGACGCCGCCGAGAGCGCCGGCGCCCCGCACGACTACGTCATGGACCTGCGCCGCCGCCCCTGCTGACCGGGCGGGCCCGTCAGGGCCGCGGGCCCCAGCTGCGCGCCGTCTCCGCCAGGACGCCGGCCACCACCGCGCGCCGGGCCGGCTCGGTGCGCAGCCCGTTGCCCAGCTCGACGTGCAGCCACGGCACCCCGACACCGGCCGCGAACCGGCCCTCGACGTTCGTGGTGCCGCCCAGCTGCCCGCACTTCTCCCGCCAGGCCCGGCAGACCGCGTACCCGGACCGCCCCAGCGAGGCGGCGGTGAGTTCGGCGGCCGGGCCGGCCTGGCCCGCACCGCCGGAGACCACCGCGTCCTGCCCGGGCAGGCTGCCCTCGTCGAAGCCGTGCACCTGGATGCCGGGCAGTCCGCGCCCGGTGAGCGCCTCGACCACGGCCGCGAAGACGGTGTCGGTGCGGTGCGCGACGTCCGAGGAGCCGTCGGCCCCGGCCCGGCGGTGCGCCCCGGCGAGCACCAGCACACCGCCCGGCGCGGCCCGGAACAGTTCCACGCCGAGCGCCTCGGTGCGGGCGTCCGACACCGGGTGCGGCACCTGCACGGACCAGTTCGTCCGGGCCGAGAGGTCCAGGTAGACCCGGCCCCAGCCGCGGCTCCCGGCGGTGGCGGTGATGTCGGCGATCTCGGCGACCCGGCGGCCGGTCGCGGCCTCGGTGAACTCGGTGAGCCGGTAGCCGGCCCGGGCCAGCGCCTTCCCGGCCTGCTCGGACTGCCCGTCCAGCGCGCCGAGCACGCCGTCGGCCACCGCCCGGCGCTGGGCCGCGTCCGGCGCGGTGTACAGGCCGTCGGCCGCGAAGTCGGCGGTGTAGTCGTCCACCCGGGACGCCAGGTCCACCGGGGCCGGTCCGGAGGGCAGGGGGCGGACCGCCCGCGGGGGTTCGGCCCGTCCGCGCGCGGCCAGGGTCAGCACCCCGGCGAGCGCCGCCAGCACCAGTAGCACCGCCACCGGCAGCAGCAGCGAGCGTCGCGAACCCCGAGTCTCCATGGCGGTCGAACCTACCGCGTCGACCACCACCGCCATGATCCACGCCGGGTCCGGCGGAATCGAGATGCAAGGGACATCGGATCGAAGCCGATATGTGACAACTTTTGCGAAACCTTTTCGTACGCTGTTCCGGCTTGACCAATTCTTGATCATTGCTTGACCGGGAAGGCCGGCTGCCGACCCCGGGAGCCGCCACGGCGAGCCCGGAGGAGAACGAGGCCCCCGTGAGCACGGCACCCACCCCGCCGCGGCAGCACCGCTACCGCCGCCGGGCCGACATGCCGCTGCTCGGAGGCATCCGCCCGCCCATCGCGCTGCTGCTGGTCCTGCTGGTCGCGGTCGCCGCGATCACCGCCCTGGCCGTCGGCGGACTGCGCGTCGACGACACCCCGCAGGCCGTCCGCGAGTCCCACCAGTACGCCGCCGAGGACACCGCCGCCTCACTGCGCGCCGGACTGCACGAGAGCGCCACCGACCTGCGCCGGGCCGCCGCCCGCTACGAGAACGCGCCCGCCGAGCCCTCCGCCGTGCTGACCGCGCTCGGCCAGGCGTACCACAAGTGGCGCGGCACGGTGGTGGTCCGCCCCGACACCGGCCGGCTGCTGGCCGCCCGCGGCGAGACCGTCCCGCTGGCCGGTCTGGACCTCGCCAAGGTCACCGACACCGCGCCCGCGCCCGTCCTGGTGCCCTCCACCGCCGGCACCCGGCTGCTCACCTTCGCACTGGTCACCACCAAGGCCGACGGCCGCGCCCTGCTGGTCGCCTCCGACAACCTGCGGCTGCCCGGCATCGCCACCCGCAAGGAACAGACCATCCAGGTCCTCGACGCCACCGGCGCCGTCCTGGACACCACCGGCGCCGCGCTCCCCGCCGAGGGCGACCGCAAGCTGGTCACCACCGCCCGCGAGCGCGCCGCCCGGCAGCACCCCGCCCCCGGCGAGACGGCCTCCGGCAGCCTGGCCGGCGCCGCGGACGCCAACGGCGAGCGCCGGGTCGCCGGCTGGGCCGCCGTCGCCGCCCCCGGCGGGCACGACCAGGCCGCCCCGCTCGGCCTGACCGTGGTCTCCACCAGCACCGTCGACGGCAAGCCCGGCAGGCTGCGCCACCCCATGCTCGGCCTGGCCGCCGCCGGCGCCCTGCTCGTCCTGGCCCTGCTGCTCGCCTGGTACCTGGTCCGCAGCCTGCAGCGCCCGCTGCTGGGCCTGTTCCTGGAATCCCGCCGGCTCACCCGCGGCGACCGGCCGGACCAACCCGTGCGCGGCCCGAAGCGGGGCGAGACCGGCCGGATCGCCCGCGCCCTGGAGGAACTGCGCCACCAGCTCCTCGACCCGTCCCGTCCGCCCGCCGCCGCCCCCGCCCGCGGGCGCCGCCCCGGCACCGCCCTGCCGCTCGCGCTCTGCACCGTCCTGGTGCTCGGCTGGTCCGGCCCGCTGCTGTTCCTCGGCGGCAACGACCCGACCGTACGGGTGCCCACCCAGGTCGTGGCCGGCCAGCGCGACCGCACCGACACCGCCGCCGACCGGATCCGCCAGGCGCTCAACGAGGGCTACGCGGACCTGCGTTCGGTCGCCCCCGCGCTCTCCGAGGCCTCCGTCGGCAAGGCCGAGACCCTGCTGCGCGACACCCTCGCCGAGCACGACCGCTACCGCTCGCTGTACGTTCTCGGCGCCGACGGCGGCGTCCTCGCCCACGCCGGCGAGACCCCGCACCGCACCGGCCCGGAGGCCCTCGGCCCGAGCGGCGTCCTGCTGCTCAACAGCTCCGGCAAGGAGCCCCGGATCGCCGCCCGCGCGGCCCTCACCGCCGCCCCGGCCGACGCCGAGGCGGAGGGTGCCCCGGAGCCGAAGGGGCCCGTCCTGGTCGGCGAGTTCAAGACCGACTTCCTCGGCGGTCTGCTGACCCGGCCCGGCCTCGGCCGGGTCTGGCTGGTCGACGGCCGGCAGCGGGTGCTCGCCGCCAACGAGGGCTACAGCTCCTTCGGCGAACTGCCGGACGGCCGGGCCCGGACGGTCCTCGCCGACGCCGGGAAGTCCGCCACCGCCGACGTGCTCCGCGACGGCGGCGACCCCTCCCTGCTCGCCGCCGCCCCGCTCGGCGGCAACGGCAGCGTCGCCAAGCTCGGCTGGTCCGTGGTCACCGCCCATCCGGTGGCCTGGCTGCACCTCGACCAGAACCGGGCCGACCGCCGCGCGGTGCTGGCCGGCATGCTCGGCCTGGCCGCCGCCGCGCTCTGCCTCGGCTGGCTGTTCATCGCCGTCGGCCTGCCGCTGCGCCGCCTCGCCGCGAGCGCCGAGGCGCTGGCCGCCGGGGACCGCCGCACCGTGCTCTACCCCGTCCACCACGACGAGGTCGGCGCCGTCGCCCGCAGCCTGGAGCTGGTCCGGCAGGAACTGGTGCGCGCCGAGCTCGCCGAGCGCGCCGTCCGCCGGACTCCCGAAACCGCCCGCTGAGCCCCCGCCCGAAGGATCTCCCGTGCTCTTCCTCTACGTCGTGCTGCTGGTGTGCTGCACCGTGCTGCTGGTGGCCGGCATCGTCGAACAGCGGCGGCACTTCACCGCGCTGGAGCAGATCCCGACCCGGGTCCTGGTCAACGGCATCCGCGGCAAGAGCTCGATCACCCGGCTGTGCGCGGGCGCGCTGCGCGGCGGCGGGCTGGTGACGGTCGCCAAGACCACCGGCACCGCGGCCCGGTTCATCCACCCGGACGCCACCGAGGAACCGGTCTACCGCAAGTTCGGCATCGCCAACGTGGTGGAGCAGATCGGCATCGTCCGCCGCGCCGCCACCTACCGGCCGGACGCCCTGGTGATCGAGTGCATGGCCGTCATGCCGGCGCTCCAGGAGGTCAACCAGACCAAGCTGATCCGCTCCACCATCGGCGTGCTCTGCAACGTCCGCGAGGACCACCTGGCCGAGATGGGCCCGACCCTGGACGACGTCGCCCGCTCGCTGTCGCGCTCGATGCCGGTCGGCGGGGTGTGCGTCACCGCCGAGCAGGAGCGCGCCCACATCCTGCGCGAGGAGGCGGCCAGGCGGGACTGCCGGCTGATCGTGGTGGACCCGGAGACGGTCACCGACGAGGAGCTGCGCGGGTTCAGCTGGTTCACCTTCAAGGAGAACGTGGCGATCGCCCTCGCCGTCGCCGAACTCCTCGGCGTGGAGCGGCAGACCGCCCTGCAGGGCATGTGGGCGGCCCCGCCGGACCCGGGCGTGCTGTCGGTCGACCGCTACCGCACCGCCGACGGCAAGCGGCTGCGCTTCGCCAACGTCTTCGCCGCCAACGACCCCGAGTCGACGCTGATGAACGTCCGCCAGCTGGAGGACCTCGGCGCGATCCACCGCCCGCTCAACGTGGTGATCAACTGCCGCCCGGACCGGGTCGAGCGCAACGGCCAGATGGGCCAGATCGTCCCGGACCTCGACCCGGACACGGTCTTCCTGATCGGCCACCCCACCAGGAGCGCCCGCGACGGCATCCCGGCCGGCTGGTCGGGCCGGGTGGTCGACCTCGGCGGCGACAAGCGCGACCCGGAGCGGCTCACCGCCGAGCTGCTGGCCGCACTCGGGCCGGACTCCTCGCTGGTGGCCGTCGGCAACATCCACGGCCAGGGCGAGCTGTTCCTGGACGAGCTGGCCCGGCTCGAACCCGACGAGTCGCCGGACGGGCCGGGCGTACCGGAGTACGCGTACCACGAGCCCGAACCGCTCTACCCGGAGCCGGACCGCCCCGGACCCGCGCACCACGCCGATCCGTTCCACCCCACCGGGACCGCGCCGTACGCCGATCCGGACCCGTACGCCGATCCGGGCCCGTACCCGGGCCGGGTTCCGCACCCCGGCCGGGCCCCGTACGGCGGGCAGGCGCCGTACCCCGGCCACGCACCGCACGCCCGACAGGCTCCCCACGCCGAGCCGGTGTACCGCCCTGAGCCGCTCCCCGACTCCTGGTACGACCCCCACCACCGCACCGCCGCGCCCTACGGAGACCAGCAGTGATCCCCACCGAGCTCACCCCCGAGATCGCCGCCATCGGCATCGCGCTCGGCCTGGTCTTCTCCCTGGTCTGCTACCTGACCACCAACCTCTCCCCCGGCGGCATGATCACCCCCGGCTGGCTGGCCCTCACCCTGGTCGAGTCCCTCCAGCGGGTGGCCATCGTGATCGGCGTGACGGTGCTGACCTACCTCGCCATCCGGGTGGTCCAGAAGCTGGTGATCCTCTACGGCAAGCGGCTGTTCGCCGCCGTGGTGCTGATCGGCGTGCTGCTGCAGGCCACCGTGATGCTGGTCCTGCAGCGCGAACTGCCCACCCTGTACGCGAACCAGACCCTCGGCTTCATCGTCCCCGGCCTGATCGCCTACCAGTTGGTCCGCCAGCCCCGGGCGGCCACCCTGATGGCCACCGGCACGGTGACGCTCGCCAACTACGTCGTCCTCACCGCCGGCGTCCTGCTCGGCGCCCTGCCCGGCACCTGATCCCGAGGGGAACCCCCATGCCAGTGACCCGCACGTCCCTGCTCAGCGGCGGCCTCGCCGTGACCCTGCTGGCGGCCGGCGGCTACCTCACCGTCCAGCTGCGGGACCGCGACCGGCAGCCGTCGGCGGGCAGCAACGCGCCGCTGATCACCGCCGCCGTGCCGGGCCCCGCCGCCGGGACCCCGGCCGGCACGGCCCCGCCCGCCCGGTACCGCTACGAGCGGCTGGCCGGGCCGGACCGCACGGTGGTCCGGGACGACCGCGGCGGGGTGGTCGCCACGCTGAGCGACGGCGCCCGCACCGCCGTCCTGGCCGGCCCCAGCCGCACCTTCGCCGAGCCGGTCACCACCGCCGCCACGGTGGTGACCGACAGTTGGGTCCGGCTGATGCCGCAGCCCTGGAAGGCGGGCGCCGAGCAGGAGGCCTGGTTCCGCACCTGGTTCCAGCAGTCGCTCGGCTCCACCGCCGACGACGTCCTGGCGGCGGCCACCCAGTACGTGGCCGGGGCGCCCGCCGAGAAGGACGCCAAGGGCGTGCGCTTCAAGGGCGACGCCTCCTTCGGCCCGCTCAATCCGAACGGTTCGGCCGGCAACGACCTGCGCCTGGAGCAGACCGACTTCTTCGACTACCTCGGCGTTCCGTACACGTTCGCCGACAAGGTGACCCGGCAGCCCGACAGGACCCGCTTCGGCTCCTTCGACTGCTCGGGGTTCGTCCGGATGGTGTACGGATACCGCTCCGGCTACCCGCTGCTCTCCAAGGACGCGGCCGGCCCCGGCCTGCCCCGCACCGCCAACGGCCTGGCCCGGGTCGGCCCCGGTGTCCCGGTGATCCCGCTGGCGACCGCCGCCGGCTCGGACACCACCCTGCGCCCGGTCTCGATCGACCCGCTGCAACCCGGCGACCTGGTGTTCTTCGAGATCGACGCCCGCACCGGCGCCCGGCTCGACCACACCGGCATCTACCTGGGCCTGGACACCGACGGCCACCCCCGCTACATCTCCAGCCGGGAGGAGGCGGACGGCCCGACCTTCGGCGACAAGGGCGGCACGGCCCGGCTCGACGACAACGGCATGTACGCGAAGGGGCTGCGCAGCGCGAAACGGCTCTGAACCGCGCGGGGTCCGCGCGGACGGGGAACGCCGGGTGTCCGGAAAGCGGGGTGCCCGGAAATCCGGGGCGGCCGCGAGGGCGGGACGCGCGGAACGCCCGGTGCGTGGAATGCCCGCTGTGTGGGAAGCGACAAAGCAGGTCACCCGGACGGCGCCACCGAGCTGTGCTTTCGGGTCAACCGGGTAACGATCCGGCATGCCGCGCCAGATTTTCTACGCGCGTAGCCGATTCCCGTCTATCCTCGGACCCGTGAACGCTTCTCCTCAGTCGGTCGTCTCCGCCGACCCCTACGCCGCCGCCCAGGCCGCCGCCGAGCGCCTGCGCGAGCTGACCGGTGCCGAGCGGCACGACGTCGCCCTGGTGATGGGCTCCGGCTGGGTGCCGGCCGCCGACGCCCTGGGCGAGACCGTGGCCGAGTTCCCGGTCACCGACCTGCCCGGCTTCCCCGCCCCCGCCGTCGCCGGTCACGCCGGCACGATCCGCTCGGTGAAGATCGGCGACAAGCGCGCCCTGATCTTCCTCGGCCGCAACCACTACTACGAGGGCCACGGCGTGGCCACCGTCGTCCACGGCGTGCGCACCGCCGCCGCGGCCGGCTGCGGCATCATCGTGCTGACCAACGGCTGCGGCGGCCTGCGCCAGGGCTGGACCCCCGGCCAGCCGGTCCTGATCAGCGACCACATCAACCTGACGGCGGACTCGCCGATCGTCGGCGCCAACTTCGTCGACCTCACCGACCTGTACTCCAAGCGCCTGCGCGCGCTCTGCCGCGAGGTCGACCCGTCCCTGGACGAGGCCGTCTACGTGCAGTTCCGCGGCCCGCACTACGAGACCCCGGCCGAGGTCAACATGGCCCGGGTCATCGGCGGCGAGCTGGTCGGCATGTCCACCACCCTGGAGGCCATCGCCGCCCGCGAGGCCGGCTCCGAGGTGCTCGGCATCTCCCTGGTCACCAACCTGGCCGCCGGCATGACCGGCGAGCCGCTCAACCACGAAGAGGTGCTGGAGGCCGGCAAGGCCTCCGCCGAGCGCATGGGCGAGCTGCTGGCGAAGGTCCTTGAGCGGATCTGACGCCCACCAGGCGCAGAATGCATGAGTGACGGGGCCCACGGGCGGCGTGATCCGCTGATAACGCCACCCGTGGGCCCCGTCCGCGTGCTCGACCCCTTCCTTGCGGAACCCCGGTCTCAGCGAACCCTCCGGTCTCAGCGAACCCTCCGGCCGACACACAGACGCACTTCCCGATGGAGCTGGCAGCCATGACGCAGGCACCCACCACCGACCTCCTCGCCCGGGCCCGGGCCTGGCTGGCCGAGGACCCCGACCCGCAGACCCGCGAGGAGCTCAGCGCCCTGCTGGCCCGGGCCGAGGGCCCCGAGGCCGAGTCGGACAGCAAGCTCGCCTGGTCCGAGCTCGCCGAGCGCTTCGCCGACCGCCTGCAGTTCGGCACGGCCGGACTGCGCGGTGAGATCGGCGCCGGGCCGATGCGGATGAACCGCTCCGTGGTGATCCGGGCCGCCGCCGGCCTGGTCGCGTACGTCAAGGAGCAGGGCCTCGGCGACCTGGTCGTCATCGGCTACGACGCCCGCCACAAGTCGTACGACTTCGCCCGCGACACCGCCGCCGTGGTGGTCGGCGCCGGCCTGCGCGCCGCGCTGCTGCCGCGCCCGCTGCCGACCCCGGTGCTCGCCTTCGCCGTCCGCCACCTGGGCGCGGCCGCCGGCGTCACCGTCACCGCCAGCCACAACCCGCCGCAGGACAACGGCTACAAGGTCTACCTGGGCGACGGCTCGCAGATCGTCCCGCCGGCCGACGCCGGGATCGCCGCCGAGATCGACGCGATCGGCTCGCTGGACGAGGTCCCGCGCGCCGAGGACGGCTGGGAGGTGCTCGGCGAGGACGTCGTCGACGCCTACCTGACCCGCGCCGTGTCCATCGTGGACCCGCACAGCCCGCGCGACCTCGACGTCGTCTACACCCCGATGCACGGCGTCGGCCGCGACACCCTGGTCGCCGCCTTCCGCCGGGCCGGCTTCCCCGCGCCGACCGTCGTCGCCGAGCAGGCCGAGCCCGACCCGGACTTCCCGACCGTGGCCTTCCCCAACCCGGAGGAGCCGGGGGCGATGGACCTCGCCTTCAGCACCGCCGCCTCGGTCGGCCCCGACATCGTGATCGCCAACGACCCGGACGCCGACCGCTGCGCGGTGGCCGTCCCCACCAGCGGCAACGCGGCCGGCAGCGGCAACGGCACGGCCGGCTGGCGGATGCTGCGCGGCGACGAGGTCGGAGCGCTGCTCGGCGCGGCCCTGGTCTCCAAGAAGGCCGAGGGCACCTTCGCCACCACCATCGTCTCCGCCACACTGCTCGGACGGATCGCCGAGGCGGCGGGCCTGGGCTACGCCGAGACGCTGACCGGCTTCAAGTGGATCTCCCGCGCCGAGGGCCTGCGCTACGGCTACGAGGAGGCGCTCGGCTACTGCGTCGACCCGCAGGGCGTCCGCGACAAGGACGGCATCACCGCCGCCCTGCTGGTCGCCGAACTCGCCGCCACCCTGAAGAAGTCCGGCCGCACGCTGTCCGACCTGCTGGACGACCTGGCGCTGGAGCACGGCCTGCACGCCACCGACCAGCTGTCCGTCCGGGTGCAGGACCTCTCGCTGATCGCCGACGCCATGCGCCGCCTGCGCGAGCAGCCCCCGACCGTCCTGGCCGGCCTGACCGTCACCCGCGCCGACGACCTCAGCGAGGGCTCCGCCGACCTGCCGCCCACCGACGGCCTGCGCTACTACCTGGCCGGCGAGGCCGTCCGCTCGGCCCGCATCGTGGTCCGCCCCTCCGGCACCGAGCCCAAGCTCAAGTGCTACCTGGAGGTCGTCCTCCCGGTCGCCACCGCCGCCGACCTCGCGGCCACCCGCGACCGCGCCGCCGCGCTGCTGGACGCCGTCAAGCGGGACCTGGCCGCAGCCGCCGGCATCTGACCGCCACGCGCGAACGGGCCCGCCGGAAAGCTTCCGGCG
>NZ_JBHWCL010000219.1:0-12650 GCF_042735125.1 Kitasatospora sp. NPDC059599
GCGTGGCCCCAGGGCGGGCCACGCCCGATCACGCCCGACGGGGACCTCAGGCGGCGGCCAGGGCCCGCTCGCACTCCCGGCAGCGGCGGTCGGCCAGCTCGGGCGGGTACCAGGGCTCGCCGGGGCGGGCGGGGGCGTAGTGGCTGTGTTCCATGGAGCGGGTGTCGCGCCGGCACAGCGTGGTCGGCTGGGGGTCCTCGGGGACGTCGGGGTCGGCGCCGGCGGCGTGGACGGCCAGTACGCCGGGCCCGACGCCCTCCGCGCCGAGGACCTGCTCGGGCTCCAGCTCGAACAGCACGATGATCGAGGCCATGACTCCGACGGTGCGCCGGGACGGGCCGCTTCGCACGCCGGACCGGTCACGCGTGGGACGGGGCGCGCCAGGCGTGGGACGGCGGCGCGGTCCCGGCGGAAATCATCGGAGCCGCTGCAGGATCGCGTCCGAACCGGGTAGGTGCGGACCGACGGGAGGTGTGAACGATGAGTTGCGACGACGCGGGACTGGGTGCGGTGCTGGCCGGGCTGCTGGCCCGTTCGCGGGAGGCGGGGCCGACCGAGCTGCCCGGGCTGGTGCGGGAAGCGGCCTGCGGACTCGGGGCGGACGGAGCGCGGGTCCACCTGGTCGACGTCCAGCAGCGGCGCCTCGTCCCGCTGTCCGGCCCCGGGGACGGGCAGTCCGACGGGCAGTCCGGCGGGGACGGCGACGGCGGCGGGGACCTCGACGGCCAGATCGACATCGAGGGGACGCTCGGCGGCCGCGCCTACCGGCTGCAACAGACCCAGCTCTCCACCGGGCCGTCGGCCGTGGGCTGGTTCCCACTGGTCGACGGGGTCGAGCGGATCGGCGTCCTGCGGATCGAGGGCGGGCCGCGGGACGAGGGCGCGATGGGCCGCTACGAGGCGCTGGCGGCGCTCGTCGCCCTGCTGGTGGTGTCGAAGGGCGCGTACAGCGACTTCATCGTGAAGGTCGGGCGTCGGCGGCGGATGAGCCTGCAGGCCGAGCTGCTGTGGTCCTTCCTGCCGCCGCGCACCATCGGCACCCGCCACGTGACCTCCAGTGCCGTCCTGGAACCGGCTTACGACGTGGGTGGGGACGCGTTCGACCATTCGGTGACGGGCGGGCGCCTGCACGTGTCCGTGTTCGACGCGATGGGCCACGACCTGGCCTCCGGCGGCGCCAGCGCGGTCGCCCTGGCCGCCTGCCGTTCCACCCGCCGGGCCGGCGGCGGCCCGGCGGACATCGCGCGGGCCATCGACGGCACCCTGGCCCGGTGGATCCCGGAGCGGCTGCTGACCGCCGTGGTCGCGGACCTGGACACGGCCACCGGCGGGCTCTCCTGGGTGAACTGCGGCCACCCGCCGCCGCTGCTGATCCGGGAGCGCCGCATCGTGCCGGACGCCCTGCTGCGGCGTGCCGAACTGCCGCTCGGGCTCGGCTTCCACCTGGACGGCCCGCAGCCCGTGCACCACGCCCGGCTGCAGCCCGGCGACCGGCTGCTGGTCTACACCGACGGCGTCACCGAGGCCCGTTCGACCTCCGGCGAACTCTTCGGGGAGCGCCGCCTGGCCGACACCCTCGTCCAGCACATGGCGGGTGGCGACCCGGCCCCCGAGGCGCTGCGCCACCTGATCCACGCCCTGGTCACCCACCAGGAGCACCGGCTGCGCGACGACGCGACCATCCTGCTGGCGGAGTGGCACCCGCACCGGCCCGGGAACTGACCCCGGGAACTGACCCCGGGAGCCGATGGCGGGAGCCGATGCCGGGCACGACGTCGGGCAACGACATCGGGCCGGGCGGCGCCGACTACGGCTCCAGCAGCCGGTCCAGCACCCGCCCGAAGACCAGGCGGGCCGCCGAGGCGACGACCGGATCGGCGAACCGGGGCAGGCCGGCGATCCGCAGCTCCTCCGTCCAGACGGCCGCGCTGCCGCCGCCGACCGCGCGGACCCGCAGTACTGCACCGCCGCGCACCGGGCGGCCGCGCTTGACCAGCCGGCAGAGGCCGTCGCGGCCCGGCGCGGGAGCGACCAGCTCGACGATCTCCATCGGGTCGTCGAACCGCAGCGGGCCGAGGGCCGTCCGGGCCAGGACGACGTCGCCGGTCTCCCGGCCGCTGCCCCGGGCGACACCGACCCGGGTGAAGGGCACCCGTTCCCCGTGCCGGTGCCAGGCGAGCAGCCGCTCCCAGCAGACGGCCGGCGGCAGCGGCGAACGGCGGGTCAGGACGAAACGGGCCATGCGGCCCACCGTAGCGCCGCCGGGCTCCCGGGGGCCGTACGGATCTCGGCGCGGTCCGGGGCCGTACGGGTACCTGCCCCGGGCCGCCCCGGACCGCTACGCCCGGTCGCCCAGCAGCGCCGCCAGCGTCGACAGGTCGCCGTCCTCGCCGAGCAGCACCACCAGCGGCGGGTGCGCCGGGGCGCCCTGCCGGGCGATCTCGTAGGCGGTCAGGCCGAGCCCCGGTGGGGCGACCAGGGCGACGGGGGCACGGGACTCCAGGAGCGGGCCGAGCAGCGGCCGGTAGGCGGCGGGGGGCGGGGCGCCCCGGTCGGGGCGCAGCACGCCGAGGGCCTGCGGGCCGGGCCAGCCGCGGGAGGCGTCGGGGCGGCGGGTGCGGGGGGCGCCGGGCGGGGCCAGCAGGAGGACCCAGCCGGCGCCCGGGCGGGTGGCCCGGCGCAGGACGTCCAGCTGCACCGCGGGGCCGCCGGGGTTCGCCGTGCCGTGGCCGTCGGGGAACCCCCGGTCGTCCGCGGTGGCACGGCCGGCCGGGGGCTGCCCGGTGTCGTCGCCCGGCTCGCCCAGCCGGGGTGCCGGCTGCCCGGCGAGCGTGGAGCGCAGCACTTCGGTGGTGCTCAGCCCGCTCGGCAGGTCCGGGAAGGTGCGCAGCAGGTGGGCGCTCTGGCTGAGGAGTTCGGCGGCGTCCTGGTCGGCGAGCAGGGCGCGGTCGTGGGTGGCGGTGAGGACCAGTCCGCCGGTGGTGTCGTAGTGGGCGGCGAGGGTGATCGGGTAGGAGGTGAAGGTGCCGGCCGGCGCCGGGCTCTCGACGTGGATGCCGTGCGCGGCCAGGTCGGTCTCCAGTCGCAGGTGGTGGGCGGAGGTCGGCTGGTGTTCCAGGACGACCAGGCTGTTCGGCCGCCGGCCGTGCGCGTTCGGCGTCCAGCGGTGCGCCTGCCCGGGGGAGACCCACTCGTACGCGGCGAGGTCGAGGACTCCGTCGCGCAGTGCGGCGAGCAGCTGGGGCACGGTGGTGCCCGGGTGCAGCCGGACGGAGATGGGCAGCGGGTTGCGCAGCGCGCCGGGCAGCCGGTCGACGCCGTCCAGCGGGATGCCCCGGCCGGAGACGGTCACCGCGAAGCCGACCCGCACCGACCGGGCCGGGCGGCGGGGCCGGCCGGACTGCGCGGCGCGGTACAGCAGCAGGGCCCAGGCGGCCTGGAGGGCGCTGCTCTCGCCCGCGCCCCAGGCGGCCGCCCAGCCGCGCAGCCGGACCGCCTCGTACGGGGTGAGCCGGCGCCGGGCGCGGCCGCTGCCGTGCCGGCGGGGGTCGGGGGCCAGCGGCAGGACGGCGGTGGCGCCGGGCCGGGTGGACCAGAACTGCCGGGCCGCGTCGGTGCTCCGGGCCTGCAGCCAGCCGGCGTGGTCGCGGACGTCGGGGCGGCGCTCGCCGCCGGGCAGGACGCCGCCGGTCAGGTAGGCGCGGTGGAAGGACTGCAGCAGCAGGCGCACGCTCCAGCCGTCCAGCATCGCGTGGTGGTAGGTGAGCAGCACCCGGGTGGTGGGGCCCTCGTCGGCGTCCGGCGGGGCGTCGAGCAGGGTGGCGCGCAGCAGGGCGGGGCGGCGCAGGTCGAAGCCGCGCCGGCGGTCGGCGGCGAGCAGGTCGTCCCAGTCGGCGGTGCCGTGCGGGTGCCGGGTGACCTCGGGGACGGCGCGTTCGTGGAGCACCATCCACGGTTCACCCTCGCCGGTGCCGTCGCCGTCCTCGTCCCAGTCGAAGGCCGCGCGCAGCACGGTCTCGTGGTCCATGACGGACTGCCAGGCGGCGGTGAAGCGTTCGGTGTCCAGTGGTCCGTGCCAGTTCCAGGACAGTTGCTCGATGTGCCGCCCGCCGTGGTCGGGCTGTCCGAGGACCTGGTGCAGCATCTCCCGCTGCAGGGCGCTGGTGGGCACGGTGACGGGTTCCGGCGGGTGTGCCAGCGCCTCGCGCAGTTCCGCCAGCAGCTCGACGGCGTGTCCGGGCGGCGAGGGCGCGAGGCCGACGAAGAGCCTGGGCGGCCGGTCGGGGGCGTTCAGTGCGTCGAAGTCGTCCGGGTGGCCCGGGGTGTCCGGGCCGGACCGGCGGCCCCGGCGGTCCTCGACCAGCACCGCCCGCAGGCGGGGCCCGGCGGCCAGGCTGTGCCCCAGTTCGGCGAGCACCCGGTCGAGGCCTTCGGGGCCGTCCGCCGTCCGGTGCCACAGGAGGTCCGACCCGGCGCCGGGCGCCGCCGGGTCGGGCACGGCACCGGGCGCGGTGTCCGGTACTGCGCCCGGCGCGGCGTCCGTCCCGGCACCCGGTGCTGCGGTGCGCGGGCCGAGGGCCTGCGGCAGGACGGCCCGCAGCGCGGTGTGCAGCACGTCCGGCCGGTACGCCCGGTGCAGTTCGACCAGCAGGAACTCCCGTGCCCCGGTGGGCCGGGCGGCGGTCTGCCGGGGCCGGGCCGTCGTGCGGGCCAGGGCCGCGCTGACCGCTCCCGCGTCGAGTCGTCTCGGTGGGCGGGCGGCGGGCAGGCAGGGCTCGGGCGCGGGTGCGCCGGACACCAGCAAGGTGACGGGTGCGCTGGAGAACTGACGGTTCGTCATCACTGATCAGCGGGCACCGGAGCCCGAGTCCTTCCCGTGGGCCGGCCAGGATCGCGCCGGGGTTACTGGGTGGCGAGCCCGCCGCAGACGTTGAGCGCCTGGGCGGTGATGCTGGCGGCGGTCGGGGTGGTGAGGTAGCCGGCCAGCGAGGCGACCTCCTCCGGGGTGGTGTAGCGGCCGAGCGGGATGTGCGTCTGGAAGTGCTGGTGGATGGTTTCGGGGGTGGTGTTGTAGGCGGTGGCGTACTCGTGGTGGATCCGCGTGGTGTGCGGGGTCTGGACGTAGCCGGGGCAGATGGCGTTGACGGTGGTGCCGGTCGGGGCCAGTTCCTTGGCCAGCGCCCGGGTGAAGCCGATCACGGCGTGCTTGCTCGCGGTGTACGGAGCGCCCAGGGTGACGGCCTGCTTCCCGGCCGTGGACGCGATGTTGATGATGCGCGGGTGCGTGGTGCTGGTGATGTGGCCGTGCCGGAGGGTCTCCCGGGTGACCAGGAAGACGGCGTTCAGGTTGGTGTCGATGACGTCGTACCACAGGTCGTCGGTGGTGGTCGCGGTGGGCCCGCCGCCGGTGCGTCCGGCGTTGTTGACCAGCACGGTGATCGGGCCGTGTTCGGCGACCGCGTGCCGGATCAGTTCGGAGACCTGGGCGGGGTCGCGGACGTCGCAGGTGCGGCCGTCGGCTTGGTGGCCCTCCTCGCGCAGGGTGACCACCGCCTGGTCGATGTGCTGGGCGGTGCGGGCGCAGATGAAGACACGGTGGCCGCGGCTGCCGAGTTCGCGGGCGATGGCCAGGCCGATGCCGCGGGTGCCGCCGGTGATCAGGGCGAGGGGTTGCTCGGGTGCGGTGGTCATGACGCGTCCTGTGGGTGAGGGCTGGGAGAGGTCGGCGGGGACGGCCGTCCGGACGGGGCTCAGGCCGGGTACAGGTTGTAGGTGGTGGGGTGGGCGGTGGTGGGCGTGTTGAGGGTCGGGTCGAGGGTGAGGATCGCGTGTTGCAGGTGTTGCAGGTGCGGGGAGGGCTGGATGCCGAGTTCGGTGGTCAGCCGGTGCCGCAGGTGGTGGTAGGTGGTGAGGGCGCTGGTCTGCCGGCCGGCGCGGTAGAGCGCGACCATGGCCTGGGCGTGCAGGCCCTCGTGGTGGGGGTGCTGGTGGGTCAGGTGGGTGAGTTCGGGGATCAGTTCGTTGTGCCGGCCGAGCCGCAGGTCGGTGTCGATCCGCCGTTCCAGGGTGATCAGCCGGCTCTCCTCCAGGCGCATGATCTCGATGGTGAGGATGGGGCCGGGCCGTACGTCGACCAGGGCGGGGCCGTGCCAGAGGGAGAGGGCCTGGCGGAAGTGCGTGGCGGCCTGGTGGTCGTGGCCGTGGTTGAAGGCGTGCTGGCCCTGGGTGATCAGCAGGTTGTAGGTGTGGACGTCGAGGTTGTCGGGGTGGGTGGTGAGCTGGTAGCCGCCGTGACGGGTGGTCAGGATGTCCTTGGCGGTGACGTGCGGGGTCGGCCCGAGGGCCTGGGTGATGCGCCGGCGCAGCTGCAGGATGTACGTCTGCATCGTGGTGAGCGCCTGTCTTGGCGGGTCGTCGCCCCAGATCTCCTCGATCAGGGTGGCCGTGGGCAGGATCCGGTTCGGGTAGAGCGAGAGCAGGGCGAGGATCTGGCGCTGCTTGGCGGCGGAGGGGACGACGGAGATGCCGTTGAGGTCGGCGGTGAGGGGGCCGAGGACTCTGAGCTGCATGGCAGTTCTCCTTTCGTGCGCGGGACGGTGAGAGGGTCGCTCGGTCGAGCGGGGTGACCGGGTCGGTCGGATGTGTGTTCGAGTTGAAGGAATGGTGGGGGGATGCGTCGCACCATAGCGGCGGCGAGGGGCCGGGTCCGGATTCCTCTAGTCCCCGTCGAGCACGGTTCCGGGTGGCTTGAGGCGGGATTCCGGGGCCCGGTGCGACGGCGGGGTGGCACCCGCACCGGGGGCCGTCCCGCCGAACACCGGTGCCGGGGTGCCCACTTCTTCCGCCGGCCGCCCGGGAAGCCCGCTCGGGAAGCCGCCGACAACAAGGTGCGGACCGCCGTTCGGATCGCGGGTGTCGACGTCGTCGAGGGGGTCGGCGGCCGGTGCCGGGAGGTGGGCCCGCCGGTCCGCCGGGGGTGCGCACACCGGCGTGCAGGACGGTGAGCCCGTACCCGTCCACCTCCACCTCGACCTGGCGCGCGCCGGGCAGCGGAAGGTCTCGAACGGAATGCGTTCCCGATGCCAGTCGCGGACCGCGAGTACCCGAACGGACAACCTTCCTGCGGGAGAGAAGGTCTGATGATCAGTCAGGTCCATTCGGTCAAAGCTTGGCAAATTCCGGCCGATCCTCTGGATGTGCCATTGCACATGTCACATCATGCTCCCCATGAGAAAAGCCATCGCCCTGCTCGCGGCCGTCACGGCCGTCGCCGCCTTCGGCGGAACCTCCGCCTCCGCCGCCGGACCCGACGCCGCCGACCTGGCCGACACCGGCCAGGGCAAGCTCGTCTGGAGCTCCTGCAACGACGCCACCACCCCCGCGCTGCAGTGCGCGATGCTCGACGTGCCGGTGGACTACGCCGACCCGCACGGGCGGAAGATCGCCATCAAGCTGAACCGGCTCCCCGCGACCGCGCCCAAGGACAAGCAGCAGGGCCCGATCCTGCTCAATCCCGGCGGGCCCGGCGACTCCGGGCTGTGGATGCCGGTGTCCGTCTCCTCCGCGATCCCGGCGGACGTCGCCTCGACCTACGACTGGATCGGGTTCGACCCGCGCGGCACCAACGGCAGTGACCCCCACGTGGTCTGCGACGCCCACTACTTCGACGCGGAGCGCCCCGACTACCAGGTGGACCAGGGCACGTCGAAGGCGTGGCTGAAGAAGGCGGCCGGCTACGCCGCGGACTGCGCGGCCGACTGGTCCTGGCTGCTGCCGCACATGACCACCGTCGACAACGCCCGCGACATGGACAGCATCCGCCGGGCCCTGAACGTCCCGAAGATCAATTTCTACGGCGGCTCCTGGGGCACCTCATTGGGCTCCACCTACGGCCAGCTGTTCCCCTCGCACGTGCGCCGGATGGTGCTGGACAGCATCGTCGGACCGACCATCAGCTGGTACGACCACAACATCCTGCAGGACAAGGAACACCAGCGCCGCTTCGACGCCTTCGCGGCCTGGACCGCCAAGGCCGACTCCGTCTACCACCTGGGCACCGACGCCGCCGCCGTCGAACAGGCCTACCGCCGGGTCGAGGACGCGCTGCGGAAGGAGCCGGTGGACGCCGCCCCCGCCCCCGGGAAGATCGGCCCGGCCGAGTTCGAGGACACCTTCTACGGCGGCGGCTACAACTTCCTGCGCTGGCCCCGGATGGCCACCGTGCTCTCCGCCTACCTCACCCAGCACGACACCCGCCCGCTGGCCATCGCGTACAACAGGTACGCGGCCCCCGGCGCGGACGACGGCACCTTCCCGGCGTACAACGCGGCGCAGTGCACCGAGAACGCCTGGCCGCGGGACTGGGAGGTGTGGAAGAAGGACCAGGCGAAGGTGAACGCGGTCGCGCCCTTCTACACCTATAACAACATGTGGTACAACGCCGCCTGTATGTTCTGGCCGTACCAGGGCAACCAGGCGGGCCGGCTGAAGATCACCGGCAAGGGCCTGCCCCCGGTCCTGCTCTTCCAGGCCACCGAGGACGCCGCCACGCCGTACGAGGGCGGGCTCGCCATGCACGACGCACTGCCCGGCTCCAAGCTGGTCGTCCAGGACGGCGGCAGCTTCCACGAGATCCTGTTCCACGGCAACGCCTGCCTGGACGACACCTTCACCGCCTACCTGCGCGACGGCAGCCTGCCCCAGGGCAAGGGCCGGATCGCCAAGACCTGTGCGCCCGAAGCCGATCCGGCGCCGGTGTACGTGACGCCGCCGCCGGCCGCCGCCAAGGCCTCGCCCGCCGCGGCCCCCGCCACCGGCCTCGCACCGACCGACCCCGAGGCCGTGCACGGCGTCCTGCGGTAGCGGACCGGACCGCCCGGGCAGCCCGCGCGACCGGCGGGCTGCCGGGCGGCCCCGGGCGGTCCCGGCGCGTCAGCCGACCGGCGGCGGCTGCTCCGGCCAGTCGGCGGTGGCGCGGGAGCGCTCCCGCCACTGCCGCACCGCAGGCCCGTCCCCGTCCCGCCGGCGGCAGAACTCCTCCAGCCGCGCGCACGAGGCGAGCATGGCGGCCCGCCGCCGCGGCCACGGCGGGACCGGGCGGCCGTACGCGCGGAACAGCTCGCCGAGCGCCCCGGCCCGGTCGGGGTGGTGCGTGCGGACGGTCCACTCGCACCAGGCGAGGTCCTCGACCGGGTCTCCCGGGTGGGTGAACTCCCAGTCCACCAGCCCGGTGACCGCGAAGGTGTCCGGGTCCAGCAGCAGGTTGTGGGGCCCGAAGTCCCCGTGCACCAGCACCGACCCCGCGACGGCCGGGCCGTCCTCGACCACGCCGGGACCGATCTCCTGCAGCCGGCGCAGCACCCGCCCGCAGGCGGCCAGGACCTGCGGCCCGTGTCCGGCGGCCAGCAGGTCCTGGGCGGGCACCCCGGGCAGGTGGCCCAGCGTGACGGCGCCGGCCTCCGTGGCGAGCAGCGGTGGCACCGGCAGCCGTCCGTGAAGTCGCGTCAGCGCCCGCTGCTCGCGGGCCGCCCGCACCTCGGCGTCCGGCCCCCGGTACCGCTTCACCACCGTCCGGCCGTCGCCGGTGGTGCTGTTGGTGTACCCGTGCCGCAGCGGCCGGCTCACCCCCGCCACTCCTCGGCGAGCAGCCCGAGCACCAGCTGGTCCTCGAACCGGCCGCCCGCCCAGGCCGCGTCGCGCAGTCGGCCCTCGACGGTGAAACCGGCCGTGGCGGCGGCCCGGAGCATCGGGGTGTTGTCGGCGAGCGTCTCCAACTGCAGCCGACGCAGGCCCAGCACCGGGAAGGCGTAGTGGCCGAGCACCCGCAGGACGTCCGCCGCGAGCCCGCGACCCCGGTGGCCCGGCCGGAGGGCGACGCCCACGTGGGCGCTGCGGTTGTGGGCGTCGATGCCCCACAGCAGGGCCTCCCCGGCCAGCTCGCCGGAGGCCGTCTCGACCACGGAGAAGCAGGCGGCCTCGTCGGACGGCCCGGTGACCGCGTACGGAGAGTGCGCCGACCCCGGGGGGAGGGGGCGCCAGGGTCGGGAGTCGGCCCGCGAACGGGTCGCCACGTCGTCGAAGAGTTCGGTCTGGAGCACGGGGACGTCGGCCTCGTGCCGGGCCCGGAGGGTGATGTGAGTACCAAGTAGCATGTCACATTGCTTACACGGTCGCCCGGTCCGCGGCCACCGGATTTCCGCACCTGCGACGAGCCCTGACGGTCGTCGACGGCGCCGCCGAGCCGTCCGCTGCGCGGGGGTGAAGCGCCCGGATGGCCGAGCGGCCCCCGCACCGAGCCGGTCGGTGCGGGGGCCGCTCCGCGGTCCTGTGCCCTGCTACTTGGCGAGGCCGTAGCCGCCGACGCCCGCGTAGACGGTGTCGGCGACGTGGCGGGGGGAGGAGTCGGTGGTGGTGGTGACGGGCGGTTCGTTGCCGTTCTGGTCGCGCAGGTTGAGGGTGGTCGAGCCGCCGCCGTCCATGTTGACGGCGTCGACCAGGTCGAGCGCCTTGAGCACCTGGGCGAACTCACTGCGGGTGGCGCCGGCGGCGAGGGCGGCCGGGTCGCCCTTCTTCCCCTCGACGGTGACGAAGAAGAGGTGGCCGAAGCCGTCCGCCCCGCCGGCGGTGCGCCAGGCCCGCGCGGTGTCGTCGGCCACCTGGTAGACGACCGAGGCGTCGCGGATCAGGACGTCGCCGACCGGCGTGGCGTACAGCGCCGGGTCGATCGGCTGCTCCACCGCGCCGACCGGGGCGCGGCCGAACCAGGTGTCGGCGACGGTGTCGCCGAAGCGGGTGTCGGTGACCACCGTGTGCAGGGTGACCGGCTTGCCGGCGCAGGCGTTGTCCCAGAGCCAGGTCGCGCCGTCGCCCGTGCCCTCCAGGGCCCGCCCGCCGGGCGGCACGTCGTGGCCGCCGCGCGGGGCGTCGGAGACGATGCCGCCGGGGGTGGCGCCGGGGCGGAAGCAGGCGGTGGCCACACCCGCCGAGTTGAACAGCACCTCGACGCCCGGGTCGTCGTCGGTGGTGGTGCTCGTCTGCCCGAGCGCGTCGGGAGCCGGCGTCCTCGCCCCGAACTCGGGGGTGAACTCGACGATCTCCGACGGGTCGAAGCAGACGCCGCCGACGACCGTCACGTCCGTGTTGGCGGGGTCGGTGTTGCGCAGGCAGTGGCCGGCCCGGCCGGCGAGCCGGTTGACGCCGTCGACCTTGCGGCTGACGGTGGCGTCGTCGGAGAGCCGCACGGTGAGCTTGGTGGCGAGCTCGGTGATGTACGGGCGGCCGTTCTGCAGCATCAACACGGAGTTGGCCGGGCGCAGTCCGACGGCCTTGCCGGTGGCGGGGTCGTAGGCGTAGCGGCCCCCGCCGGCCTCGCTGAGCAGCCGCCCGTTCTTCATCGAGGTGCCGCCGAGGTCGCCGAGGTAGATCCTGTTCGCCTTGTCCAGGACGACGCCGTCGTCGAAGTAGCCGCCGTTGACCCCGAGGTACGGGCGCCGGCTGGTCACCCCGGTGGTCTGCTCCAGCATCTCCTGGACGGTCTGCGTGGTGTACATGCCCTGGCCGATCGAGCCGTCGAAGGTGATCGGCGCCCGGCTCGGGTCGATGTCCATGACGTTGACCGTCCACATCCCGTCGGCGTCCCGGTAGACGGTGCGGGTGATCCCGGGGAACGGCGTGGTGGCGGAGGTCCGGGCGAGGGTGATGCCGCCGAGGACGATGTCGGTGTCCGCCGCGCCGGCCAGGCCGCTGCCCGGGACGGCGAGGACGGAGGCGGCCAGGCCGAGGGCGGTCGCGGTACGGATCGCGGCGGCGCGCCGCACGAGGGTGTGCTTCACGAGGGTCTCCCGGGTCAGCAGAAGTCGGTGGCGGGGCGGCCGTCGGCGGCGACGACCAGACGGTCGGAGCTGAGCGTTCCGGCGTACGGCGCGGGGACGAAGGTGCTGTCGCCGCTGAGCACGACGAACGCCCGGTAGGTGGAGCCGTTGGCGCTCCAGGTGCCGGTGAGCCCGCCGTCCGGGTAGAAGCAGGCGTGCTTGGCGGTGTGGTTGAAGACGGAGACCGTCCGGTCGTTCCAGTCGGCGCCGAAGTCGCGGACCTCGTCCTCGCCGAAGGAGGTCATCGCGCCGCGGCCGCTCTCCCCCGCGAACAGGCAGAGCCGCCCGGTCTCGCAGCGCTCGTAGCCGGTGAAGCAGCCGGCCTTGGACTTGGCGCCCTTGAAGGAGCTGACCTTGCCGTCCAGGTGGGTGCCGAGGTCGGCGAGGGTGGCCTGACCGCCGGGGCGGACGGCCTGGACGGTGCCGCCGTAGGCGGCGTCGGCGTAGAGGCAGGCCCAGTAGGGGGACTGGTTGTCCACCGAGCGGGCCCGGTCGTTCCAGACGGGGTCGACGCCCTGGACCGGGACCCGGGGGTCGCCGGCGAGTTCGGCGCCCCGGCCGGCGTCCTGGTCGTAGAGGCAGAAGCCGCCGGCGGCGCAGTGGCTGGTCCAGCTCGCGGCGGTGGCCCGGGAGCCGGGCAGGACGGCGATCACGAGCGCCACGAGCAGCATGCCCAGGACGGCGCGCGGAAGGTGCTTCCTCACGGTGGAGGTCCCCCTTGGGGTGGAAGTGGTGGGTGGTTGGGAGCGCGGACCGGGCGGCCGTGCGGGCCGCCCGGTC
>NZ_JBHWCL010000220.1:0-3890 GCF_042735125.1 Kitasatospora sp. NPDC059599
CGTCCGTACGGGGACGCCCCGTGGAGCCACGGGAACCGGGCCGGACGGGGGTGTGACCGGCCCGGCGCCCGCGTCCGGCGTCAGGAGTCGCGTCGAACAGCCTCGACGCGACGGCGCCGGAGCACCATGCCGGCCCAGCCGACGCCGATCGCGGCGGCACCGGCGAGCAGCAGCGGACCGGTGGCCGAGGTGCCGGCCACGGCGGCGGAGGTGGTCGGGACGATCTGGCCGGCCGGGGCGTTCGGGTCCCCGCCGTGCCCGTGGTGGGCGACCGTGGACTTCGGGGCGTCGGCGGCGATCTGGGCGTCGCTGGGAGCGGCCGGGGCCTGCGCGGCGAGCGCCGGGGCGGCCGCGGCGGCCGAGCCGAAGTCGACGTCGGAGCAGCTGTAGAACGCCTCCGGGCTGTCGCTGCGCTGCCAGACCGTGTACAGCACCTGGCGGCCGGTGCGCTGCGGCAGGGTGCCGGCGTAGGTGTAGTAGCCGTTGGTGGCGGTGCGGTCGACCTGCACCTTGGCCACCGGGGTCGAGTCGAGGTCCGACCACTTCAGCGGCTTGGTGGGGTCGTAGCCCGGCTTGGTGATGTAGACGGTCTGGGTGCCGATGTGCGGCGCGGTGGTGCGGAACTGGAAGGTGAACGCGCCGGCCTTGACCGCGGTGGCGGGCCAGTCGGTGCGCGGCCAGTCCAGCGCCGCGTACTTGTCGCGGTTGGCGGAGCAGAGCTTGCCGTCCGGGATCAGCGTCTGGCTGTTCCCGGCGGCGTTGGCGATGTTGACCTCGTTCCAGTCGTACAGCGGCTGGGTGCCGCTCGCGGCGACGAGGTCCTTGCAGACCTGGGACACCGGGTGCTCGGGACCCTCCGCGTAGCACGCGGCGATCCGGCTGACGGGGTTGGTCATCGTGCCGTGGGCGCTCGCGGTGCCGGCGGTGGTCGCGGCCACCGCGAGGACCGCGGCGCCGACCACGCCGACGGACAGGGCACTTCGCTTGATGGACATGGGGTGGGTACTCCTTGACCGTCGTTCCGGGCGAGTGTGGGGGGAACGGGCACGCCTGCCCGTTCGGGGGTCGCCGGCCCGGCGCGCGACCCCCGGCCAGAGCGTAGGATTGGTCTGGACCAGATGGCAATAGCCGCGCGTGGACCACTTGTTGACGGACTGTAGGCCCCGGAGCAGCGCAAAGGCCCGACGGAAGGCTGTCGTTAGCCGTTCCATCGGGCCCCGTTAAGGCTGGGGAAAGGTCAGCGCTGCGCGTTGTGGACGATGCCGGCCTGGATCACCAGATCGCCCTTGACGGTCGAGCTCCCCGTGATGGTGTTGATGATGTACGTCCCGCCGGCTTCCTTGTTGAACTGCCCCGGCACGAACTCGGCGAGGATGTCGAAGAGTTCCTCGGCGGCCTGCGGGTTCGCCCGGAACAGTGCGCGCAGCCGGTTGCGCAGGGCCGCGGCCTGGTCGGCGAGGACCTCCTCGTCGCCGTCGGCCTCCAGCACCTCGGCGCGGATCACCTCCAGCTCCGCGCTCGCCTCCTCGTCCCGCTCGCCGCGCCCGAACAGCCGGACGACCCTCGAACTGGCCTGGTTCCAGGCGGCGGTGGCCATCAGGCCGGCCACCGCCGTCGCCCCCGACCTCACCATCTCCTGCACGATCTCGCCGTCCATGCGCCCCTCCCAGGTGTCGACACCGGTGTCGACACCACGGTAGGGCAGCGGCGGACGAACCGTCAGAGGAACGTCTTCCCTTCACCCCGGTACGTCGGGACGGTGCGGACGACGCGGTCGCCCTCGATCAGGTGCAGTTCCGCGAAGCGCTCGCACAGTTCGCCCGCCTTGGCGTGCCGGAACCACACCCGGTCGCCGATCAGCAGGTCGTCCGCGGCGGGGCCGAGCAGCGGGGTCTGCACCTCGCCGGCGCCCTCCATCGGGTCGTACCGCAGGCCCTGCGGCAGGTACGGCACCGGCGAGCGGTCCGGGCCGGCCGCGCCGGAGGCCGGGTAGCCGCCGCCGAGGACCGTCACCACGCCGACGCCGGGGCGGCGCACCACCGGCTGGCCGAACAGGGCGGCCGGCCGGCCCCGGAACGAGCGGTAGTTGTCGAACAGCTGCGGCTGGTACAGCCCGGAGCCGGCCGCCACCTCGGTGACGGCGCGTTCGGCCACGGTGGACTCCACGCTGCCGGTGCCGCCGCCGTTGACGAACTCCAGCTCCGCCACCTGCCGCAGCCGCCGGACCGCCGCGGCGCGCCGCTCGGCCAGTTCGGTCCGGGCCGCGGCCTGCATCAGCCGGATCAGCCGCGAGCGCACCGGCCGCCCGGGCACCCGGTCGCCCACGCCGGCGACGTGCCCCTCGTACGCCATCAGGCCGACCACCCGGAAGCCCCGGCGGCGCTGGACGAGTTCGGCGAAGGCGCCGAGGTCCTCGGGGGTGCGCAGCGGTGAGCGGCGGGCACCGACCCGGACCCTGCCGCCCAGCAGGTGCAGCGCGGTGTCCAGTTCCAGGCAGACCCGCACCTCGGCGTCGCCGGCCCGGGCCTTGTCGATCAGGTCGAGCTGGTCCGGGTCGTCCAGCACGACGGTGACCTCGCGGGCGGCGGCCGGGTCGGCGGTGAGCGCGGCGAAGCCGTCCCGGTCGGCGGAGGGGTAGGCGAGCAGGACGTCGCGGACGCCGGTGCGGGCGAGCCAGAGCGACTCGTCGAGGGTGAAGCTCATCACCCCGGCGAAGCCGTCCACGGCCAGCACCCGGTCCAGCAGTGCCCGGCAGCGCACCGACTTGCTGGCGACCCGGACCGGTTTGCCGCCGGCCCGGCGCACCAGGTCGGCGGCGTTGGCGTCGAAGGCCGCGAGGTCGACGACGGCCACCGGCCCGTCCAGGTGGGCGGTGGCGCGGTCGTACCGGAGGCGGTCGGAGACCGGGGCGGGCGCGTCGAGGATCACCATGGGCGCAGGGTGCCACAGCGGGCTACCGGTGGGTAGGGGGCGCGTGCAGGGAAATCGGGCGCGTCGGGCGGGGTGGCATAGGGTCGGGCGGGTGGACCGCAAAGACTTCTCCAACCCGGCGTTCGTCGGGAAGAACATCCCGAACCCCGGCTTCGGCGACGACGACGGCACCGCCGACCCGGCGCTCGTGGAGGCCCTCGCCCGCTGGTCGCAGGACCGTGCGGCGGAGCCCGGGGTGCTGGCTGCGCTGACGCCGACCCGGCTGATGGTCCCGATCGTCGCGATCCTCGGCGAGGTCGAGGTGGACGAGCACGGGCACAAGCACGAGAAGACCAGCGACATGGCCGTCCCGGTGCTGGAGGCCCCGGACGGGCGCCGCGCGCTGCCCGCCTTCACGTCGCTGGAGTCGCTCGCCCGCTGGCGCGCGGACGCCCGCCCGGCGCCGACGGCCGCGCCGCAGGCCGCGATGGTGGCCTTCTCGGAGCGCGCCGACACCTTGCTGATCGACCCGGCCGGTCCGGTGGCCTTCACGTTGTCCGGCGCCCGGCTGCGGGCGCTCGCGGAGAACCGGCCGTTCCTGCCGCCGGCGCGGGACCCGGAGGTGCGTGAGGCGGTCCGGGCGCTGCTGGCGGCCGAGCCGCAGGTGGTCACCGGTCTGCTGGCGGCTTCCGGGGACTCGGACGGGGTGCTCGCGGTGGTGTTCGACCCGGCGCTGGACCAGCCGGGGCTGCAGGCCGCTGCGCAGCGGGTCGGGCGGGCGGTGGCCGCCGATCCGGTGCTGCGGGTGCGGCTGGACCGGGGGCTGGACCTCGCGGTGCTGCCGGCGGGCGCGGAGCTGCCGGGGGAGCCGCTGTACCGGCGGTAGCGGTGGGCCGGGCGTCCCGGCCGCGAACGATCAGGGGGCGCGCACCGGCCGGTGCGCGCCCCCTGTCGTACGGGCGGAGATCAGGAGTAGTCCG
>NZ_JBHWCL010000220.1:3900-12640 GCF_042735125.1 Kitasatospora sp. NPDC059599
CCCGTGTTTCGGGGGGGGTGGGGGGGGGGGGGGGCCGGGGCGGCTACCTAGCGGGGGGCGCCCCCGGGCGGGCCCCCCCCCCCTGTCGTACGGGCGGTGATCAGGAGTAGACCGGCCCGGTGAACTTCTCGCCCGGGCCCGCGCCCGGGGCGTCCGGGACGACGGAGGCCTCGCGGAAGGCGAGCTGCAACGAGCGCAGGCCGTCGCGCAGCGGGGCGGCGTGGAAGTTGCTGATCTCCGGGGCGCCGGCGGTGACCAGCCCGGCCAGCGCGGTGATCAGCTTGCGGGCCTCGTCCAGGTCCTTGTCCTTCTCGCCGCCCTCGGCGAGACCGCACTTGACGGCGGCCGCGCTCATCAGGTGCACGGCGACGGTGGTGATCACCTCGACGGCCGGGACCTCGGCGATGTCGCGGGTGAGGTCGTCGAAGCCGATCGCGTCGTCGTCCGCGCCGGGGGTCTGGGTGGGCTCGCTGCTCAAGGGGGGCTCGTTCCGTCGTGTCGTGCGGGTACAGGTGGAGCGTACAAGGGCCCCGTGGCGGGCCGGCCGGGCAGTGCGCCGGGGTCGGAATGGCTTTCGACCTCCCGGCGCTGTATGCTTCGAGACTGACCGGCCGGGATCCTGTACGGGCCCCCGGCCAGCAAGTGGAGGCTCCACCGAGGAGGCCCGAGAGGGCAACCGCGAAAGTCTCCCACCCGATCGGCCTCACGGTCGACGGGTCCCGGTCCGCGACGGGCGCCTGGCGCCGAGTCGCCGCAGCGCCCCTCACCGGGCGCAGCCCCCGGTTGTGTGGAGCCCCGCTTGTACCGAGCGGGGCTTTTTTCGTGTCGCGGGTGCAGGTGCCGGAAGGCGCCGGGCAGCGCAGCACGAATGAAGCCCCGCCCAGTGGTCGAGTCCACTACGTGCGACCGCCGTCCGACGGCCGCATCGCAGAAGGTGCAACCGAGGAGGCCCCATCAGCACCGAGCCCCGCATCAACGACCGGATTCGCGTCCCGGAGGTGCGACTTGTCGGTCCCAGCGGCGAGCAGGTCGGCATCGTGCCGCTTGCCAAGGCGCTGGAGCTCGCACAGGAGTACGACCTCGACCTGGTCGAGGTCGCGGCGACCGCCCGGCCGCCGGTGTGCAAGCTCATGGACTACGGCAAGTTCAAGTACGAGTCGGCCATGAAGGCCCGTGAGGCGCGCAAGAACCAGGCGCACACGGTCATCAAGGAGATGAAGCTCCGGCCGAAGATCGACCCGCACGACTATGACACCAAGAAGGGTCACGTCGTCCGGTTCCTCAAGCAGGGCGACAAGGTCAAGATCACGATCATGTTCCGCGGTCGTGAGCAGTCCCGCCCCGAGCTGGGCTTCCGCCTGCTGCAGCGGCTCGCCGACGACGTCCAGGACCTGGGCTTCGTGGAGTCCTCGCCCAAGCAGGACGGCCGTAACATGATCATGGTCCTGGGCCCGCACAAGAAGAAGACCGAGGCGATGGCCGAGGCCCGCGCCCTCGCGGACGCCCGCAAGGCGGAGCGTCAGGGCCGGACCCCCGGTTCCGACGCCGGCCCGGAGGACGACGACGCGCTGGCCGAGGACCTCGTGACCGAGGACCTGGAGACCGACGACGCGGCGACCGAGGCGCAGGACGACGCCCCGGTCGAGGCGCCGGTCGCCGAGGCCGACGCTCCGGTCGAGCAGCCGGCCGCCTCCCAGGGCGCCTGAGCCTTCACCGGCCAGGGCGGCCCGGGAGACCGGCCCCCCACGGTGGCGGGCGTCCCGCCCGGTCACCGCAGATCCATCCAGTTCACGCCCGCGTGGTACGAGCCGCGCGGGCGTGGACGGGACCGACGAGGAGATACGGCGAAATGCCGAAGCAGAAGACGCACAGTGGCGCCAGCAAGCGCTTCAAGATCAGTGGCTCTGGCAAGGTGCTGCGCGAGCGCGCCGGCCGCCGCCACCTCCTGGAGCACAAGCCCTCGACGCTGACCCGCAAGCTGGCCGGGACCGTCGAGGTCGCCCCCGCTGACGCCAAGAAGATCAAGAAGCTTCTCGGCAAGTGATCGCCTTCCCGCCCGGCGAGAGCCGTGCGCGGGGCAGCTGATCCTTCCCGACCCATTCGAATGACGGACCACGTGAAGTAGTCCGTGGTCCAACCCAAGGAGTAATCAAGTGGCACGCGTCAAGCGGGCAGTCAACGCCCACAAGAAGCGCCGGGTCATCCTGGAGCGCGCCAGCGGCTACCGTGGCCAGCGTTCGCGGCTGTACCGCAAGGCCAAGGAGCAGGTCACCCACTCGCTGGTCTACAACTTCAACGACCGCAAGAAGCGCAAGGGCGACTTCCGTCAGCTGTGGATCCAGCGCATCAACGCTGCGGCCCGTGCCAACGGCATCACCTACAACCGCTTCGTGCAGGGCCTGAAGGCCGCCAGCGTCGAGATCGACCGCAAGATGCTGGCCGACCTGGCCGTCAACGACCCGGGCGCCTTCGCCTCCCTGGTCGAGGTCGCCCGGAAGGCGCTGCCGGCCGACGTGAACGCCCCGAAGGCCGCCGCGGACGCCGCCTGATCTTCCGAGATCGGTTGAGCTCTGACCGGACCCGCAGGCCTCCTGCGGGTCCGGTTCTGGTTTCCGCCCACTCCGCGACGCCGGCCCCACGCGACGTCCGCCCCGCGGCTCCCGTCCGCCTCCGCGGCTCCCGTCCGTAGGCCGGTGCCCCCGACCCCTCAGCGCCCCAGAGAACGAGGCCATGCCGAGCACCGACACCCCCCTGCTGACCTCCCTGCGCTCGCCGCGCGTCGTCGCGGCCCGGCGGCTGGCCAAGCGCAACCAGCGCACCAAGGAGCGCCGCTTCCTGGCCGAGGGCCCGCAGGCCGTCCGGGAGGCCATCGCCTTCGGCAGGCTGCCCGGCACGGACGAGCACGCCGTGGTCGAGGTCTACGTGACCCAGGAGGCCGCCGAGCGGCACGCCGGCATCGTCGAGGCCGGTCTGGCGGAGGGGCTGCCCGTGCTGACCGCCACCGACGAGGTGATCGCCGGGATCTGCGACACCGTGACCCCGCAGGGCATCGTGGCGCTCTGCCGCTTCATCGACACCCCGTTCGACGAGGTGCTCAGGGCCCGCCCGAAGCTGGTCGCGATCCTCGCCCACGTGCGCGACCCCGGGAACGCCGGGACGGTGCTGCGCACCGCCGACGCGGCCGGCGCGGACGCCGTGGTGCTCACCGACGCCTCGGTGGACCTCTACAACCCGAAGGCCGTCCGGGCCTCCGTGGGCAGCCTCTTCCACCTGCCGGTGGCGGTCGGCGTGCCGGTCGAGGAAGCCGTCGGGAAGCTGCGCGAGGCCGGTGTCCGGGTGCTCGCCGCGGACGGCGCGGGGGAGCGCGACCTGGACCGGGAGCTGGACGAGGGCACCCTGGGCGCGCCCGGCGCGTGGGTGTTCGGCAACGAGGCGTGGGGGCTCCCGGAGGAGACCCGCGCGCTCACCGACGAGGTCGTGCGCGTCCCGATCCACGGCCACGCCGAGAGCCTCAACCTGGCCACCGCCGCGGCCGTCTGCCTGTACGCCTCGGCCCGGGCGCAGCGTTCGCCCGGCGGCTGCCGCTCGAACGTCTGACGCACCCGGGGGCGCACCGGGATCACCCCGTTGCAAGCCCTACTGCGGGGGCCTGCGAGGCGCTAGGGTCTGCCTCGGTGGGGGGAACGGCACGGTGGGTAATCGGGGAGGCAACCCATGGTCGGCAGCGGGCCCGAGCTCGACCCGGACGACCTACCGGACGGCCTGGTGGTCGCCGACGCGCTGGGCCGGGTGGTCTGCTTCAACCGGGCCGCGGCCCGGCTCACCGGCGTGCTCCCGCAGGCCGCCCTCGGCAGCGCGCTGGAGGACGTCCTCCCGCTGGAGGACCTCGACGGCCGGCGCTGGTGGCAGCTGACCGACCCGTACGGCGGCCTGACCACCCGCACCCGCCAGCCGGAGCGCAACCTGCTGCTGCCCGGCGGCCTCGAAGTGCTGGTCTCCGCCCGGTACGTCCGTGCGGAGCCGTGCGGGCCGCTGGAGCGCCTGGTGGTCGCCCTGCGCGGCACCGAGGCCCGGCGGCGCACCGAGCGCAGCCACGCCGAGCTGATCGCCACCGTCGCGCACGAGCTGCGCTCCCCGCTGACCAGCGTCAAGGGCTTCACGGCGACGCTGCTGGCCAAGTGGGAGCGGTTCACCGACGGGCAGAAGCGGCTGATGCTGGAAACCGTGGACGCCGACGCCGACCGGGTCACCCGGCTGATCGCCGAGCTGCTGGACATCTCCCGGATCGACGCCGGGCGGCTGGAGCTGCGCAAGCAGGTGGTCGACCTGGCCGCGGCGGTGCGCCGCCACGTCGAGCGCAAGGTCGCCACCGGCATCCCCGAGGAGCGCTTCGACATCCGGGTCAGCGAGCCGCTGACCGTCCTGTGGGCGGACCCGGACAAGGTCGACCAGGTGCTCGCCAACCTGCTGGAAAATGCGGTGCGGCACGGCGAGGGAACTGTCACGATCGAGGTGGCACCGGCCAAGGAGGTCGTCGAGGCGCCCGTCTGGGAGCGCTCCGGCACCCCGCCCCGCATCGTGGAAGGCACAGCGGTCACCGTGAGCGACGAAGGCAGCGGCATTCCCGAGGAGTCGATGCCACGCGTCTTCACCCGCTTCTGGCGCGGCTCCAAGCGCGGCGGCACCGGCCTGGGCCTCTACATCGTCAAGGGCATCGTGGAGGCCCACGGCGGCTCGATCCGGGTCGACCGCGCCCCCGGCGGCGGCGCCCGGTTCCGATTTATCCTGCCCGCCGGCGTGCCCGACTTCATGCTCTGACCGAGCAGGAACGACGAGCGGAGCGTGCTCCGCGTCGGGGCCGGACGGGCTTCGCGGCAGCGGCGCTACGCGCTGCGACTACACTCGACCTTTGGCGTCGCGCAACGCCCTGTGCGGCTGAGCCGCGGACACCCACTCCCGTGAGCCTCCGGTGAACGGAGACCGGCTGCCCGTGCCCCGGCCCCGCCGGGCGTGACGCGAAGGCGAGCCCACACACCTGAGCACGGACGAGCAGGAGCACGGGAAAGATAGAGATGTCGGCACCCAACAAGTCGTACGACCCGGTCGAGGTCGAGGCCCTCAAGCCCGAGGTGGTGGAGCAGGCGCGGGACGAGGCCGTCGCCGCCTTCGCCGCCGCCAGCACCCTGGACGAGCTGAAGCAGGCCAAGGTCGCCCACACCGGCGACCGGTCCCCGCTGTCCCTCGCCAACCGCGAGATCGGCGCCCTGCCCCCGCACGCCAAGGCCGCCGCGGGCAAGCTGATCGGCCAGGCCCGCGGGGCCGTCAACAAGGCCCTCGCCGCGCGGCAGGCCGAGCTGGAGGCGGAGCGCGACGCCCGCGTGCTGGTCGAGGAGGCGGTGGACGTCACGCTGCCGTACGACCGCGCCCCGCGCGGCGCCCGGCACCCGCTGACCACCATGGCCGAGCGCATCGAGGACACCTTCGTCGCGATGGGCTACCAGGTCGCCGAGGGCCCCGAGGTCGAGGCCGAGTGGCTCAACTTCGACGCCCTCAACCTGGGCCCGGACCACCCGGCCCGATCGATGCAGGACACCTTCTTCGTCCAGGCCCCGGACGGCTCCGCCGACTCCGGCGTGGTGCTGCGCACCCAGACCTCCCCGGTCCAGGCCCGCACCATGCTCGACCGCGAGCCCCCGATCTACGTGGTGTGTCCCGGCCGGGTCTACCGGACCGACGAGCTGGACGCCACCCACACCCCGGTCTTCCGCCAGGTCGAGGGCCTCGCGGTGGACGAGGGCATCACCTTCGCCGACCTCAAGGGCACCATCGAGGTCATGGTCGAGAAGCTGATCGGCGACCACCTGGAGCTGCGCTGGCGGCCCTCGTACTTCCCGTTCACCGAGCCGTCGGCCGAGGTCGACCTGCAGTGCTTCGTGTGCCTCGGGGCGAGCGTCGGCAACCCGGACCGCCCGTGCCGCACCTGCTCCTCGGAGGGCTGGATCGAACTCGGCGGCTGCGGCGTCGTCAACCCGCGGGTGCTCGTCGCCTGCGGTGTCGACCCCGACCGTTACAGCGGCTTCGCGTTCGGCCTCGGCCTGGAGCGGATCCTGATGAATCGTCACAACGTCGCCGACATGCGCGACATGGTCGAGGGTGACGTGCGCTTCACCCTCCCGTTCGGGATGGAGATCTGATGCGCGTCCCGCTTTCCTGGCTGCGCGAGTACGTCGACCTGCCGACCGGCGCGACCGGTCGTGACGTCGCGGAGCGCCTGGTCCGGGCCGGCCTGGAGGTCGAGACCGTCGAGCAGATCGGCGCCGACCTCAAGGGTCCGCTGGTGGTCGGCGAGGTGCTCTCCATCGAGGAGCTGGCCGGCTTCAAGAAGCCGATCCGGCACTGCTTCGTCAACGTCGGCGACGCCAACGGCACCGGTGAGCCGCAGGAGATCGTCTGCGGTGCGACCAACTTCGCCGTCGGTGACAAGGTCGTGGTCGTGCTCCCGGGCGCCGTGCTGCCCGGCCCCTTCCCGATCGCGGCCCGCAAGACCTACGGCCAGACCTCGGCCGGCATGATCTGCTCGGCCCGCGAGCTGGGCATGGGCGACGATCACGACGGCATCATCGTGCTCCCGCCGGAGTACGAGCCCGGCACCGACGCCATCGAGCTGCTCCAGCTCGTCGACGAGGTGCTCGACATCGCCGTCACCCCGGACCGCGGCTACTGCCTGTCCATGCGCGGCGTGGCCCGGGAGGCCGCCGCCGCGTACGGGCTGCCGCTGGCCGACCCGGCGCTGCTCGACGTGCCGCCGGCCAACTCCTTCGGCTACCTGGTCAAGGTCAACGACCCGGCCGGCTGCGACCGCTTCGTGGCCCGCACGGTCGTCGGCGTCGACCCGAACGCCAAGTCCCCGATCTGGCTGCAGCGCCGCCTGCAGAAGTCGGGCATCCGCCCGATCTCGCTGACCGTCGACATCACCAACTACGTGATGCTCGAGGTCGGCCAGCCGCTGCACGCCTACGACAAGCAGCGCGTGGACGGCCCGATCACGGTCCGCCGGGCGGAGCAGGGCGAGACCCTCACCACCCTCGACGGCGTCGAGCGCAAGCTCGCCGCCGAGGACCTGCTGATCTGCGACAACAGCGGCCCGATCGGCCTGGCCGGTGTCATGGGCGGCGCCTCCACCGAGATCCTCGACCCGGCCGCCGGCCCGGGCACCACCGAGGTGATCATCGAGGCGGCGCACTTCGACCCGGTCGCCATCGCCCGCACCGCCAAGCGGCACAAGCTGCCCTCCGAGGCGTCCAAGCGCTTCGAGCGCGGCGTCGACCCGGAGGCCGCCCGCGCCGCCGCGCAGCGCGCCGTCGACCTGCTGGTCCTGATCGCCGGCGGCACCGCCGAGGCCGGGGTCACCGACATCGCCGCCCCGCACCCGGTGCGCACCATCACCATCGCCGCCGACCTGCCCGACCGGGTGGCCGGCACGGCGTACGGCCGCGAGACCGTGACCCGGCGCCTGCAGGAGATCGGCTGCTCGGTCTCCGGCGCGGACGTCCTGGAGGTCACCCCGCCGACCTGGCGGCCCGACCTCACGGACCCGTACGACCTCGCGGAGGAGGTCATCCGGCTGGAGGGCTACGACAACGTCCCCGCCCGGATGCCCGACGTGCCGCCGGGCAAGGGCCTGACCGAGGGCCAGCGGATCAACCGCCGGATCGGCGTCGCGCTGGCCGGGGCCGGCTACGTCGAGGTCAACAACTACCCGTTCCTCGGCGAGACCGCCTGGGACGCGCTCGGCCTGGAGGCGGACGACCGCCGCCGCCGGACGGTCAGGCTGGTCAACCCGCTGAACGACGAGGAGCCGGCGCTGCGGACCACGCTGCTGCCGGGCCTGCTCGGTGCGCTGCGCCGCAACATCGGCCGGGGCAACACCGACCTGGCGGTCTACGAGACCGGCACGGTGTTCCTGCCCAAGGACGAGCTGTCCGTGGCCCCGCGCCCGGCCGTCGACCACCGGCCCAGCAACGAGGAGCTGGCCGAGCTGGACGCCGCGCTGCCGGACCAGCCGCGCCGGATCGCCGTCGCCCTCGCGGGCGAGCGGCTGCCCTCGGGCTGGTGGGGCAAGGGTGCCCAGGCCTCCTGGGCGGACGCCGTCGAGGCGGCCCGCACGGTGGCCCGCGCGGCCGGTGTCGAGCTGACCGTCCGCCAGGGCCAGCTGGCGCCCTGGCACCCGGGCCGCTGCGCCGAGCTGGTCGTTGCCGGCACCGACCGGGTGGTCGGCCACGCCGGTGAGCTGCACCCGCGGGTGGTCAAGGCGCTTGGGCTGCCGGCCCGCTCCGCCGCGATGGAGATCGATGTCGACCTGCTCACCGCCGACGGTGCCGAGCGGGTCGGCGGCCCGACCGTCTCCGGCTTCCCGGTGGCGACCCAGGACGTCGCGCTGATCGTCGACACGGCGGTTCCGGCCGCCGACGTCGAGGCCGCGCTGCGCGTCGGCGCCGGCGAACTGCTGGAGGCGATCCGGCTGTTCGACGTGTTCACCGGCGAGCAGGTCGGTGAGGGCAAGAAGTCGCTGGCGTACGCGCTGCGCTTCCGTGCCGTCGACCGCACCCTGACCGCCGACGAGGCCACCGCCGCCCGCGAGGCGGCCGTCGCCGAGGCCGTCGCCCGTACGGGAGCGGTGCTGCGCGGCGCCTGATGCCGTGACGCCCGCACAGGGGCCCCGCCCCGGACCCACCAGGTC
>NZ_JBHWCL010000221.1:0-12431 GCF_042735125.1 Kitasatospora sp. NPDC059599
GGAGGTGGTGGTGTCCCCATCAACCGCCGGCCGCCCCGCGATGCGGCGCCCCCCCCCGCCCCCCCCGGCCCCCGCCCGCGTACGGGGACCGGGCGGTCCGGCGTTCGCGGTGGGTCAGCCGACGGTGACGGTGAGGAGGCCGTCGGGGGTGGCCGTGACGGTGACGGCGGTGAGGTCGTCGGCGTGGGCGTCCGGGTGGTGGGCGGTGGCGCGGGGGCCGATGCCGACGACGCGGAGGCCGGCCGCCTTCGCGGCCGCGATGCCGGCGCCGGAGTCCTCGAAGGCGAGGCAGTCGGCGGGGGCGAAGCCGACGGCGGCGGCGCCCTTGAGGAAGCCCTCCGGGTCCGGCTTGCTGGCGCCGACGGACTCGGCGGTGACCAGGACGGGCGGCAGCGGCAGCGCGGCGGCGTCCATCCGGACCCGGGCGAGGGGCTCGTCGGCGGAGGTGACCAGGGCGTGCGGGTGGCCGGCCAGCGAGGCGAGGAAGGCCGCGGCGCCGGGGACCGGGACGACGCCTTCGGTGTCGGCGCGCTCCTCGTCGAGCATCCGCGCGTTGTCGGCGAGGTTGACCTCGACCGGACGGTCGGGCAGCAGGGCGGCCATGGTGGCGTGGCCCTGGCGGCCGTGCGCGACGGCGAGCACCTCGGCCGGGTCGAGGCCGTGCCGCTCGGCCCAGCGGCCCCAGCAGCGTTCGACGACGGCGTCGGAGTTGACCAGGGTGCCGTCCATGTCCAGCAGGAGGGCGCGGGTGGTCAGCCGGACGGGGGCGGCGGGCATGGGGAGCTCCTCGGGGAACGGGGCGGTGCTATTTGTTCCTCAATGATACAAAAGGTCAGCCCAGCAGGTGGGCGTTGACCGCGCGGGCCTCCTCGGCCAGCTCCGGCAGCTCCACCACCTCGACCCCGGCCGCCTCCAGCAGGGCGGTGCCCTGGCAGTCGGCGACGAACAGGTCCGGCTCGCGCCAGGCGACCACCACCCGCGGCACGCCCGCCGCGATGAGCAGCCGGGCGCACGGCACCGGCCGCGAGGCACGCTGTCCGCAGGGCTCCAGTGAGCTGTAGACGGTCGCCCCGCGCAGCCGGGGGTCGCCGGCCGGGAGCTTGGCCAGGGCCGCCTCCTCGGCGTGGTCGTGCGCGTCCGCCTCCCGGCTGTAGCCCTCCGCCAGCACCCGGCCGTCGGCACCGACGACCACCGCGCCGACCGAGAAGGCCGTCTCGGACGGCGGGCACAGGCGGGAGAGCTCGACGGCCCGGCGCAGGTGGTCGAGGTCGGTGGTCGCGGGGCGGTTCACGGTGCGGGCTCCTTCGGGGCGTACCTGAGCAGGACGAGATCGCCCACGGTACGTGCCCCGAGCAGCCGCATCCGCCGGGCCGGGCCGCCCGGGAAGGCCGCGGGGCGGACGAACCGGGGCGCCTCGGCCTGACCGACCAGCAGCGGGGCGACGGCCAGCTGCAGTTCGTCCGCGAGGCCCTGTGCCAGGAACTGGGTGTGCACGCCCCCGCCGCCCTCGACCATCAGTCGGCGCACCCCGCGCGCGCCCAGGTCGTCCAGCACCGCGCCGAGGTCCACGGCGCCGCCGAGCGCGACCACCTCGGCCAGTCCGTCCAGCCGGGGGCGCAGCGCGGCCGCCCCGGCGTCCGTGGTGTAGGCGAGCTTCTCGCCGCCGGTGTCCCCTACCCGCTGGTGGCGGTTGTGGACCCCGCCGGCGCTCGGCGACACGTTCAGCGGGTGCTGGGCCCGGCCCCCCGCCGGCGGGGCCGCCCGGCGGCCGGGGTCGTTGACCAGCAGTCGCGGGTTGTCGGCGCGCAGGGTGTTGCCGCCGACCAGGATCGCGTCGGCGGCGGCGCGCTCCTCGTCCACCCGGTCGAAGTCCGCGGCGTCGGAGAGCAGCAGCCGGTCGGGGGAGGCGTCGTCGAGGTGGCCGTCGAGCGACACGGCGGCGCTCAGCAGGACGAAGGGGCGCTGGCCGGGCATGGGTGGGGACCGTTCTGTCGGGGGCGCCTCCACGGTACGGCGACCGGGTGCGGTCGGGGCGCCGGATGGCCGGAATGTGAGACGTATGTTCTCGCCATGCGGGATGCCGCGTAGCGTCGGGAGTCCAGGAGAACGGAAAGCCGACCACCTCCCAGGGGGATCCCATGTCCGGACCGCAGCCCTCCGCCGTCTACACCCACGGCCACCAGGAGGCCGTGCTGCGCTCGCACCGCTCCCGCACCGCCGCCGATTCGGCCGCCTACCTGCTGCCCGAACTGCGGCCCGGGCAGGCCCTGTTGGACATCGGCTGCGGGCCCGGCACGATCACCGCGGACCTGGCCGAGCTGGTCGGCCCGAGCGGCCGGGTGGTGGCCGTGGACACCTCCGCCGAAGTGCTGGCGCAGGCCGCCGGGTACGTGGCCGGACGCGGCCTGTCCGACGTCGTCTTCGAGCACGCCGATGTGCACCGACTGCCCTACCGCGACGGAGAGTTCGACGTCGTGCACGCCCACCAGGTGCTGCAGCACGTGACCGACCCGGTGGCCGCGCTGCGCGAGATGCGGCGGGTGACGGCCCCCGGCGGCGTGGTCGCGGCCCGGGACGTCGACTACGCCTCGATGACCTGGTTCCCCGAAGTGCCGGAGCTGGACCGCTGGCTGGAGCTGTACCGGCGGACCGCCCGTGCCAACGGCGGCGAGCCGGACGCCGGGCGACGGCTGCTGTCCTGGGCCCGCGCGGCCGGCTTCGCCGAGGTCACCGCGAGCGCCACCACCTGGACGTACGCGACGCCCGAGCAGCGCGCCTGGTGGGGCGGCATGTGGGCGGACCGGGTCACCGGCACCGCGCTGGGCCGGACGGTGGTCGACCGGGGCTACGCGGAGCCGGAGGAGCCGGCGCGGATCGCGGCGGGATGGCGGGACTGGAGCGCCGCCGGGGACGGCTGGTTCTCGATGTTGCACGGCGAGGTCCTGGCCCGCGGCTGAGCCGCCGGACGGGGGCTCGGGCCGGGGCGGGCAAGCGTTCGAAAAGATCGGGTAAAGTCGCGCGACCGTTCACATCGGGCCCGTTCGGGTCCGAGCCATGGTGCCGAGCGCCGAGTCGATGCCCGCCCGGGCGGGTTGGGGGAGTCCACGTGTCCAAGCCTGAGTCCGAGCTGCCCGCCCCGGGGTCGGAACCCCCCGTGCGGACCGGAACGGGCACGGGGGCGGGAGCGGACGCAGAGGCGGACGCGGGGCCGGAGACCGGCGCGCCCGGGGCCGCTCCGGCGACGGGTCAGGACCCCCGGGTGGACTTCCGCAAGGAGGCCGACGGGCCCGCGATCGCCACGCAGCCGCCGGCGACCGCTCCGCCTGCGACCGCCCCGCCCGCGACCGCCGCGCAGCCGCCCGCCCCGGTGCCCCCCGTCGACCCGTGGGCCGCGCCCGACTTCTCCGCGGGGCCGACGGCGGCGCCGACCGCCGCACCCGCCGCCGCACCCACCGCCGCCACCGCACACCCGCCGACCGCCCCTGTGTCGTCGGCCGCCCCGCCCCAGCCGCCGCACCCGCTGCCCGCCGGCGGCTGGGCCTCCGTCACGCCCTCCGCCCAGTCCGGTCTCCAGCCCGGCCCCCACCCCGCGCTCCAGCCCGGCTTCCCGCCCGGCCACCCGTACCCGCAGCCCGTCGGTCCGGCCCCCACGAACGGCTTCGCGGTCGGCTCCCTGGTGACCGGCCTGGTCCTGGTGGCGCCGCTGGCCCTGGTGTTCGGCATCGTGGCGCTGGTCCAGATCAACCGCCGCCGGGAGCGCGGCTTCGGCATGGCGGTGGCCGGTGTGGTGCTCGGCACGATCGGCACGCTACTGCTCTCGCTGCTGCTGGGTGCGGGGGACTTCGGCAGCCCGCGCGGCGGACGGTTCGCCCAGGCCCCGAAGGCACCGGCGGGCTCCGTCCACTGGTCGGCGCTCAAGGCGGGCGACTGCTACAGCTCCCCCGAGGGCGGATCGGTGACCGACGGCGGCGGCGACGAGACGGTGTACTGGGTGCGCCGGGTGACCTGCGCCGACGCCCATCACGGCGAGGTGGCCGGAACTGCCAAGATCCCCGCGAGCAGCGGGCCCTACCCGGGCGAGAGCGAGGTCCGTGCGTCGGCCGCCCGGCTGTGCCGCACGGTGCTGGACGACTACGCCCTCGACCAGTGGGCCGTCCCGGACGGCATGGACGACGTCTACCTCTACCCGACCGTGAGCAACTGGGCGGCCGGCGAACGGTACGTCACCTGCGCCTTCGAGGACCGCGACGACCAGCACCGGGGGACGGTCCGCACCGACCGGAGCAGCCTGACCGCACCTCAGCTGGTCTACCTGGACGCGGTCCGGAGCTACAACGACGTCTACCTGGACCCGCCGAAGAAGGGTGCCTCCGACGCGGTGGCCGACGACCGGAGCTGGGCCCGCCGGATGGCCGTCGCCTCCCGCACCGAGGCCGCCGTGCTGGGCGCGCCGGCGGCGAACTGGTCGGCCGACGTCCAGCCGAAGATCGCCAAGCTGGTCGAGGCCCAGTCCCAGGCGGCCACCGCCTGGGACGCCGCGGCCTCCGGCGACGACCCGGCGGGCGGTATCCGCCGGGCCAGGGCGCTGGTGGCCAAGACGGTGCCGATGACCGTGGACATCCGGCGCGGGCTGGGCCTGTCCACCGGTGAACAGGCGCCCGACCTGCGGGTGTGAGCCGGGGCGCACGCGGTTACCAGCCGTTAACAACGCCTGTACCTGCCGGTAGCGATCGACGCGTAGCGTCGCGGGTGTGTCCCCGGCCCGACCCCCACGCGAGCCGGGGGCACGACGATGTCCGGCACTCCCCGCCCGTACGGTGCGGACCCTCGCCGGGTGCCAGGGGGCGCGCTGCCCGGCGGGCGCCGGATACCCTCCCGCCATGGGCACCTATCGGGTGGTACGGCAGGACGACAACGGCAACCGCTTCCTGGTCGCCAAGGACCTGGACGGCGCCGGGGCGCAGCGGCTGGCCGCCGAGCTGGAGGCCCGCGGCCACAAGCAGCTGTACTGGGTCGAAGAGGTGGAAGCCCCCGGTGCCCCCGGTGCCCCCGGAGCGGCCGGGGCCGCGGACGCGGACCGGACCGGGAACGGCGCGATCCGGAACGCCTGAGGCCGTAGGGTCGGGGCCATGGACGCCACGCACGCCGCACACCCCACGGACCGGGCCGCCGACGGCCCAGCCGAGCCCCGGATCGTGGTCGGCGGCGCGCTGGTCCACGACGGCCGGGTGCTGGCGGCCCGGCGCAGCGCGCCCGAGGCGGTGGCCGGGCGGTGGGAGTTCCCCGGCGGCAAGGCCGAGCCGGGGGAGACCGAGGCGCAGGCGCTGGAGCGCGAACTCCTCGAGGAGCTGGGCGTGCGGGCGCGCGCGCTCACCCGGCTGCCCGGCGCGTGGGCCGTGCGCCCCGGCCTGGAGCTGCGGTTCTGGGTCGCCGAGTTGGTGTCCGGCGAACCGCGCGCGCTGCAGGACCACGACGCGCTGCGCTGGCTGGGTCCGGGCGAGCTGGACGCGGTCGACTGGATCGACCACGACCGGGACGTGCTGCCGCACGTCGCCCGGCTGCTCACCGGGCCGGGGGCGGCGGGCGACGCGCAGTCCGCCGGGTAGGTCAATCGGACAAGACGAACCAGCGGCCGGGATAGCCTGGGTTCTGCTGGGGTATGTCACTTTTCGGTAGTATTCGTCACCATCGGTGAGCCGCTCCCAGCCGGCGACGCCGATCCCGACCAGAGCCGGAGGCCCCGTCGGTGTCGAGTACCGGGAACGGCGGGGGAGAGCGGCGGGCAGGAACCGCAGGCAGCGCCGCCGCCCGCGCCCGACTGCGTCGCGCCGCCCGCCCGGCCGTGCCCCCGCCGTCGGTCGGCCGCCGTCGCGGCGCCGTCGCCGCCCCCGACGTCGAGCGGCCCGCCCGGCCGGCGCCGACCCTGGCCCTCCCCGAACCCGGTGACCGATCCGGGCTGCGCAGCCGCCCCGGCCGGCCGTTCCCCGGCGGTCCCGGCGAACCCCCGAGGGGCCCCGGCGCGCCGTCCGAGGGCGGCCTGCTCGACATGCTCAAGGTCGCCATCGCGATCCTCGACACCGCGGGCCGGGTGGTGCTCTGGAGCCCCGCAGCCGAGGAACTGCTCGGCTGGCCGAACGAGCTGCTGGTCGGCCGCCGGATCGACGAGCTGATCCCCGACCAGGAGCAGGTCGTCCGGATCCGGACCGCGATCCAGGACACCTTGCGCCAGGGCCGCTGGGCCGGCTACGCGGAGCTGCGCGACCGCGCGGGCGCGCCGGTCGCCGTGGAGGTCCGGATCTCCCTGCTGGTGGACGGCGACGGCACCCCGTTCCTGCAGGTCAGCATGGCGGAGTCGGCCGCCGTCCGGGCCGTCGAGCGCGATCTCGCGGTGCGTGACGCGCTGTTCGAGCAGTCCCCGCTGGGCATCGCCATCCTGGACACCGACCTGCGCTACACCGCCGTCAACCAGACCCTCGCCGAGATGAACGGCGTCGTCCTGGAGGACCACGTCGGCCGCACCACCGGCGAGACCCTGCCCGAGCGGGCCGCCGACGAGATCACCGCCATCCAGCGCCAGGTGCTGGCCACCGGCGATCCGGTCATCGACGTGACCCTGGCCTCCCCGGTCACCACCCGGGCCGGCTACCGCTCGATCTCCTACAGCCGGATGACCGACCGCTCCGGCCGGGTGCTCGGCATCTCCGGCACCGTGATGGACGTGACCGAGCGTTACCGGGCGGTCGCCAAGGTCGAGCATGCCCGGCGCCGGCTCTCACTGCTCAACGAGTTCGGCTCCCGGGTCGGTGACCTGCTGGACGCCTCCCGGATCGCGCAGGAGCTGGCCAGCTCGGTAGTCCCCCGGCTCACCGACCACTCGGCGGTGATCCTGCTCCAGGCCGTCGCGCACGGTGACGACCTGCCCCGGCACGGGCACGACCGGCGCACCTCGCTGCTCCAGCTCGGCACCGCGTCCGTCCAGGACGGCCCCGAGGTCGACGTGATGTTGCGCCGCGGTGCCCGGATCACCTTCGCCGAGGACTCCGCCTGCGGCCGGGTGCTGCGCACCGGCGTGCCCGAACTGCTCTCCGGCGCCGACCAGCTGGACGACGTCACCTACCCCGGCGACCCGAAGATGCAGGCCGGCCGGGACCTCGGCGTGCACTCGATGCTGGTCGTCCCGCTGCGCGCCCGCGGCATCGTGATCGGCCTGCTGCTGGTCAGCCGGGCCGGCTACCGCGAGGGCTTCGACCGGGACGACCTGGCCTTCACCGTCGAACTCGCCGACCGGGCCGGCAGCTCGCTGGACAACGCCCGCCTCTACGCCCGCGAACGCACCGCCGCGCTCACCCTCCAGCGCACCCTGCTCCCGCAGCAGGTACCGCAGCCCACCGGCGTCGAGGTCGCCTACCGGTACGTGCCCGGAAGCAGCGGCACCGAGGTCGGCGGCGACTGGTTCGACGTCATCCCGCTGCCCGGCGACCGCACCGCGCTGGTGGTCGGCGACGTGATGGGCCACGGCCTGCGGGCCGCCGCCACCATGGGCCGGCTGCGCACCGCCGTCCGGGTGCTGGCCGCCCTCGACCTGCCGCCGGACGTCCTGCTGCGGCACGTCCACGAACTGGCCGACGACCTCGCCCAGGGCCCGGACGAGGCCCTGCTCGCCACCTGCATCTACGCGGTCTTCGACCCGGCGACGGCCCGGCTGACCGTCGCCAAGGCCGGGCACATTCCGCCCGTGCTGGTGGTGCCGGGCCAGGACGCCGGGGAACCGACCCGCACCGGCGGCCCGCTGCCCGGCGGCGCCGGCCGGATCCTCGACCTGCCCTCCGGGGCGCCGCTGGGCGTGGGCGGGGTCCCGTTCGAATCGGTCGAACTGAAGATCCCCGAGGGCAGTCTGCTCGCGCTCTGCACCGACGGCCTGGTGGAGTCCAGGGACAAGGACCTGGACGTCGGGCTCGGCCGGCTGCTCACCGTGCTCCAGGAGCCGTACGCCTCCATCCAGGCCGCCTGCGAGGCGGTGCTCGACACCATGGAGCAGGGCCGAGAGCCGGACGACGTCGCGCTGCTGCTGGCCCGGCTGGGGCACGGCCAGGCGGGCACCCCGACGGCGGGCTGGACCCTGCCGGCCGAGCCGACCGCCGTCTCCCGGGCCCGCCGGCTGGTCCGCTCCACGCTCGCCGAATGGGGCGTGGAGGCACTCACCGACACCGCGGAGCTGCTGGTGAGCGAGCTGGTCACGAACGCGGTCCGGTACGCCAGCGCCCCCATCGGGGTACGGCTGACGCTCGGCGAGACGCTGCTGGTCGAGATCTCCGACCCGCTGCCCGACCCGCCCCGGGAGCGGCACGCGGCCGAGGCCGACGAGGGCGGCCGGGGCCTGGAGCTGGTCCGCCGGCTGGCGCTGCGCTGGGGGGCCAGGGCGGAGGGGATCGGCAAGGTGGTCTGGTTCGAGCAGGCGCTGTCGGGTAATGAGCCCGACGAGTCGTGACTCGATCGAACACCGGAATGAACGCCAGGAGAGCCGTGCCGCATATGCCATCGGGAGCCCGGGGGGAGCGCACGCCCCGGAAGGGGGCGCGAGCGTGGCATTGTGGTTGCGCGGGCGGTAGGACAAAAACCTTCGCCCGATCTGATGTTGTGATGTTGAGGGCGTGTGAACGTACCCCTCGATGATGAATACTCGGTCTTCTCGACATCCGGACGGTCGCGGGTTGGAGGGGTCGGTCCGTTGAACAGCACACCGGCGCGGAACGCGCCGAGCAGCAGCGGTCATGCCGCTGTGCCCGGGCAGGCCGGCTCGCTGCACCTGCCAGTACCGGCGTCCCCGCCGGGCGGTGACACCGCGAGCCGCGGCGCCCACCCCGTCGCCGAGGCCCAACCGTGGGGCGTCGGCGACCCTGGCTCGATCTACGACTACATCCGGGTCGCGACCTTCGCGATCGGCCCGGACGGGCGGATCAGCCAGTGGAGCGAACGCGCCGCCGAGTTCTTCGGCGTCCCGGCCGTCGAGGCCGTCGGCGCCGACCCGATCAGCACCTTCGTCCCCCGCGAACTCTGGCAGCGCGGCCGCGCCCGGCTGGAGCGCACGCTGGCCGGCGAGGAGTGGGTCGGCACCACCCCCTACCGGGACGCCGACGGCGGCGAGGGCCTCGCCGAGCTCTACCTGATGCCCGACAGCGCCCTGCCCACCGCGGGTGCCACCTGCCTGGCCGTCGACCTCGGGCGGCTGCGCCGGATCGAGACCGACCTGGCCGCCTCCGAGGCCGTCTTCGGGCAGACCCCCACCGGCTTCGTGCTGTTCGACGACCGGCTGCGCCTGCAGCGGGTCAACGACGCCTTCGCCTCCGGCATGGGCCTGGTCCCCACCGACCTGGAGGGCCTCACCCCGCACGACATCTTCCCGCCGTCCGAAGCCGACCGGCTCGCCGCGGCCCTGCGCAAGGTCCTCGCCACCGGCGAGCCCGTCTTCGACCTGCGCTTCCACGGCGTCGTCCCCACCCGCGAGGGCAACCGGCTCTGGGCCGTCTCGCTGTACCGCCTCAACGGCGCCGCCGGGCAGCCGACGGGCGTCGCCGGGCAGGTCTCCGACGTCACCAGCCGGCACGTCGCCGAGCGCGAGGCCGACGGCGTGCGCCGCAACCTCGCCCTGCTCAACGAGGCCAGCGCGCACATCGGCTCCACGCTCGACCTGGAGACCACCGCCAAGGAACTGCTGGACGTCGTCGTCCCGCCGTTCTGCGACCTCGCCACCGTCGACCTGTACACCGCGCTGCTCTCCGGCGAGACCGTCCCCAGCGCCGGCCGGCTCGGCGACAGCGTGCTCACCGACGGCAGCGGCGAACTGCGCCGGGTCGCCGTCTCCAGCGTGATCGGCGGCGCCTCCTCGGTGCTCGGCTCGGTCACCGGCCTGCCCATCGCCGAGGCCGGCGGCACCCTCTGTTACCCGCGCCGCTCCCCGCACGCCCGGGCGCTGCGCACCGGCCGCAGCGTCGTCCCCGAGCCGGGCCGCGACCCGCTGCTTCGCTCCACCCTGATCGTCCCGCTGGTCGCCCGCGACCAGGTGCTCGGCCTCGTACAGCTCTCCCGCGCCATCGGCAGCGAGCCGTTCGACGCCCGCGACGTCGCGATCGCCGAGGAACTCGTCGCCCGCGCCGCCGTCTGCATCGACAACGCCCGGCTCTACCGCCGCGAGCACGAGCGCGCGCTGATCCTCCAGCGCAGCCTGCTGCCCCCGGGCAACCCGGCCGCCAGCGGCCTGGAGATCGCCTGCCGCTACCTGCCCAGCAACAACAACACCGAGGTCGGCGGCGACTGGTTCGACGTCATCCCGCTGCCCGGCAACCGCACCGCGCTCGTCATCGGCGACGTGATGGGCCGCGGCCTGCGCGCCGCCGTCGCCATGGGCCAGCTGCGCACCGCCGTCCGCACCCTGGCCATGCTCGACCTCGACCCCGCCGAGGTGCTCACCGCCCTCGACGAGATCGCCCGCGGCCTCGGCGACGACTCCGTGCCGGCCGGCCCGCCCACCCCGTACGGGCGCCTCTCCTCGTCGGCCGACGAGGAGGCCCGCGAGGTCTACCTCGCCACCTGCGTCTACGCGGTCTACGACGCCGTCACCCGCCGCTGCATCATCGCCAACGCCGGTCACCTGCCGCCCGTGCTCCTCAGCCCCGGCGAGGGCGCCCGGATGCTGGACGTGCCGCCCGGCCTGCCGCTCGGCGTCGGCGGCGAGCCCTTCGAGGAGGTCGAGTTCGACCTCCCGGACGGCGCCGTGCTCGGCCTCTACACCGACGGACTGGTGGAGAGCCGCAAGCACCAGCTGGACGAGGGCCTGCGGGCCTTCCGCGCGGCGCTCTCCGTCGAGGGCAAGGCCCTGGAGGACCTCTGCGACCACGTGCTCGGCGAGCTCAACCCGCACCACGGCGAGGACGACATCGCGCTGCTGATGGCGAAGGTGCACGCCTTCCCCGAGGACGCCGTCGGGAACTGGTTCCTGCCGCCCGAGCCCACCTCCGTCTCCAAGGCCCGCGAGCTGGCCTGCAGCTGGCTGCTGGCCCGGGGACTCGACGAGCTGGTCGACACCACCGAGCTGCTGGTCAGCGAGCTGGTCACCAACGCGCTCAAGCACGGGCGCGGCGAGATCCGGCTGCGGCTGCTGCGCGAACGCGGCCTGGTCTGCGAGGTCTGGGACGACGGCTACGCCCAGCCCCGCCAGCGGCGCGCCCAGGAGACCGACGAGGGCGGGCGCGGCCTGCAGCTGGTCAGCCTGCTGGCGGAGCGCTGGGGCAGCCGACGCACGCCGAAGGGCAAGATCGTCTGGTTCGAGCTGGCGCTGTAGCCGCCCGGGCGCCCGGCGGCCCGGCCTCAGGGTCGGCCCGCACGGCGCGGGCCGTACAGCTTGCTCCGTACGGGTGCAGTCGCCCCCGGCCCGCCGTGTCGACGCGGGCCGGGCCGCGCGGGCGGCGTTCGATGGCCGCCATGCGCGTCCGCCAGCTCACCGCCGCAGCCGCCGCGCTGCTGCTCGCCGCCGGCCTCGGTGGCTGCTCCGACGATCCCGCCCCCGCCCACACCCCGGCCCCCGTACCCGTCTCGGCCGAGCCCACCACGGCCACCGGGGACGTCCGGCCCGCCGACCGCACCGCCGTCCGGGACGGCGGCACACTGCGCTGGGCGGTGGACGGCGTCCCGGCCACGCTGAACGTCTACCAGGGCGCGGCGACCGCCGACTCGGCGCTGCTCGCCCACGCGCTGTACCCCTCACTGTTCCGGCCCGACGACCACGGCCGGCTCGTGCCCGACCCCGACTACCTGGCGGGCGCCGAGTCCACCCCGCCCGGCGAGCAGCCGCAGGTGGTCACCTACCGGCTCAACCCGCACGCCGTCTGGACCGACGGCACCCCGCTGTCGGCCGCGGACCTCGCCGCCCAGCGGGCCGCCCTCTCCGGGCTGGACCCGGCCTACCGGGGCGGGCACCCGGCCGGGTACGACGCCGTCGACTCGGTCGCCCAGGGCGCCGACCCGCACGAGGTGCGGGTCACCTTCCGACGGCCGTACGCCGAGTGGCGCTCGCTGTTCGGGCCGCTCTACCCGGCGGCCGAGACGGGCACGCCGACCACCTTCGACCGGGCGCTGACCGCCGGCCGCCCGACCGCCGGGCCGTACACCCTCGCCCGCTACGACGCCGAGGGCGGACGGGTCACCCTGACGCGCAACCCGCTCTGGTGGGGCGACGTGCCGAAGGCCGACCGGATCGACTTCATCGCCGTGCCGCCCGAGCAGCGACTGGACGCGCTCGACCAGGACCGGCTGGACATCGCCCCGATCACGGCGGCGGTGGACCGGGCGGCACCGGCGGCACCGGCGCCCACGGCGGCCACCCCGGGCGCGCCGCCGCCCGCCGCGCCGCCCGCGGCCGCGCCCGAGGCCTCGGC
>NZ_JBHWCL010000222.1:0-12045 GCF_042735125.1 Kitasatospora sp. NPDC059599
TGGTCGCCCGCGGCCGCGGCGGCGCCGCCACCGAGGTGGCGGCCAACGTGGTCGAGGTCAGCGGCAAGCCCGAGGACTGGACGCTGTCCACCCTCACCGCGGTGGAACTGCTCGCCGTGGTGCTCGTCCCGCCGCTGCTCGGCCGCCGGCTGCTGCGCCGCCGCAACGGCTCGGACGGCACCTCGTGACCGCCCCGGTGCTGGAGAAGCCGGACGTGCGGCCGGCCCCGGCGGCCGAGCAGCGGCCCGCCGCCACGGCCGCCCCCGCCCCGCCCGCCGTCCCGCCCGGACGGCGGCGGTTCCTCCAGGGCGCCTGGGCGGTGAGCCTGGCGGCCGCGCTGGTGCTGGGCTTCGTCGGGTACCTGTTCACGCTCTCGCACGTCCAGGAGCGGCACTACCAGTCCACCGCCTACAAGACCTTCCGCGACCAGCTGGCCCGGGCCGTCGCCCCGACCGGCCCGGCCGCCGACGGCGACCCGGTGGCCCTGCTGGACATCCCGGCGATCGGCCTGCACCGGGCCGTGGTGGTCGAGGGCACCACCGGTCGGGACCTGATGCGCGGCCCCGGCCACCGCCGGGACACCGCCCTGCCCGGCCAGGGCGGCGTCGCGGTGGTCTTCGGCCGCGGCGCCACCTTCGGCGCGCCGTTCGCCGAACTGTCCGGGCTGCGGATCGGCGACAAGATCGAAACCACCACCGGGCAGGGCACGTTCACCTACACCGTCAACACGTACGGCGACGGCGACCACCCGATCGCCGACCAGGCCCGCAACCGGCTGGTCCTGGTGACCGGAGACTCCGACTGGATCCCCGGCACGACCGTGCTGATCGGCGCCCGGCTCGACGGCGACCCCGGACAGAACCCCGGCGGCCGGCCCGCGACCGTCCCGTACGACAAGGCGCTGGCCGCGGACAAGGGCGCGCTGGCCACCTTGCAGCTGTGGTCGCTCGGCCTGCTCGGCGCCGTGTTCGGCGCCCTGGTGCTGGCCCGGTTCTGGCGGCGCTCGGCCGCGTACCTGAGCCTCGCGCCGGTGGTCGGCGCGCTGCTCTGGGCGGTCTACGAGAACGCCGCCGCCCTGCTGCCCAACCTCTACTGACGCGCGCCCGGAGGACGTACCGATGACCGACGCACCACTGACCGACGACCCGGCGACCGACCCGGCCGCCGACACCCTCACCCTGCCCCCGGTCGCCCCCGCGCCGGCCGCCCCCGCCTCCCCGGCCGTCCCGTACGGGGACCGGCCGTACGCCGACGGTCACCCCGGCGGCGAACCGCTGGCCGGGCTGGAGACCCGCGACGTCTCCGCCTGGTTCGGCAGCCGCAAGGTGCTGGAGCGGGTCTCGCTGGCCATGCCGGCGGGCGGGGTCACCGCGCTGATCGGCCCGTCCGGCTGCGGGAAGTCCACCTACCTGCGGATCCTCAACCGGATGCACGAGATGGTGCGCGGCGCCGCCCTCTCCGGCGAGGTCCTGCTGGACGGGGACGACGTCTACCGGCCCGGCCGGCGCCCCGCCGAAGTGCGGCGCCGGATCGGCATGGTGTTCCAGCGGCCCAACCCCTTCCCGGCGATGTCCATCCAGGACAACGTCTCCAGCGGGCTCAAGCTGGCCGGGATCAAGGTGTCCAAGGAGGAGCGGCAGCACCTGGTGGAGACCAGCCTGCGCCGGGCCGGGCTCTGGGACGAGGTGTCCGGCCGACTGCACACCCCGGGCGGCGCGCTCTCCGGCGGGCAGCAGCAACGTCTGTGCATCGCACGGTCGTTGGCCGTCTCGCCGGACATCCTGCTGATGGACGAGCCGTGCTCCGCGCTCGACCCGACCTCCACCCGGCGGGTCGAGGAGACCATCGCCGAGCTGCGCGGGCGGCTCACCATCGTGATCGTCACCCACAACATGCAGCAGGCCCAGCGGGTCTCGCAGACCTGCGCGTTCTTCCTGGCCACCCACGACACCCCGGGCCGGATCATCGAGGCCGGGCCGACCGGGCAGGTCTTCGGCAGTCCGCGCGACCAGCGGACCTCCGACTACGTCAACGGGCGCTTCGGGTAACGGTGTTCAGCGCGGGGGGCTGCTCGGCCGGCCGAGCCCGAGCAGCTCCTCCAGCACCGCCGCCACGCCGTCCTGCTCATTGCTCACCGTGTGCAGCGGCACCGCCGCCAGCACCTGCGGGTGGGCGTTGGCGACGGCGTACGCGGTGCCGGCCCAGGCCAGCATCTCCAGGTCGTTCGGCATGTCGCCGAAGGCCACCACCTCGGCGCGGTCGATCCCGTGCCCGGCGCACCAGCCGGCCAGCGTGCTGGCCTTGGTGACGCCGGGCGCGCTGATCTCCAGCAGCGCGATCGGCGCCGAGCGGGTGATCTCGGCCAGGTGCCCGGCCGCCGAGCGGGCCTCGGCCAGGAAGGTGTCCGGATCGAGCTCCGGGTGCTTGGCGAGCAGCTTGAACAGGCCGCGGACCGGCCCGCCGGCCCCCAGCAGCTCCTCCGCCGAGCCGACCGCGTGCTCCAGGTCGTCGCCCCACATCGGCACCGCGTAGCCGTCCTCGCGGGCCCAGCCGTCCGGGTACTCGAAGGCGAACGCGGTGCCCGGCAGCTTGGCCCGCAGCACCTCGACCACCGCCAGCGTGGTGTCCACCGGCAGCGGGAACGACTCCAGCAGCTCGCCGCGCCGCACGTCCACCACCGCGCCGCCGTTCGAGCAGATCGCCACCCCGTGACCGCCGATGTGCGGGCTCACCTGCTGCATCCAGCGCGGCGGCCGCCCGGTCACGAACACCACCTGCACCCCGGCCGCCTCGGCCGCCGCCAGCGCCGCGGCGGTGCGGTCGGTGACGGTGCCGCCGGAGCAGAGCAGGGTGCCGTCCAGGTCGGTGGCGATGAGGCGGGGGGCGGTACGGGGTTCGGTCACCGGTCCATCTTCGCCCATCGACGCCGCCGGGTCACCGGCACGGTCGGCGCCGGGGCCGGGCCGGGCAAGGAGGTGCTCCGGGGGCCGCGCTCGGCTCGATCCGGCCCTTCGTACGCCCTTTCCGGCCGATCCCGTGATCGCCCCGGGTGTCCCGGCGCGGCCCGGGGCAGGAACCGGGCACGGCCACCCCGTCGGCAGGAAGAGCCATGCCCACTCGCGAGCTCCGTGACCAGCCGCCCCCGACCGTCCGCCCCGACCGCTCCGGCCCGGGGCCCTCCGGCCCGGACACGACCGGCCCGGGCACGACCGGCACCTCGCGCGACCCGGTCCTGATCGGCGAGGTCCTCTTCCACACCCTCGCGGACCTCGCCCGCCGCACCGCCGCCCCGAGCCTCCCGGCGCAGCGCACCCGCCCGCACCCGTAGCGGACCGTCGTCGGGCCGGTGCCCGGAAACGCCGGAGGCCTCCCGGCAGCTCGCGGTGCGAACTGCCGGGAGGCCCCTTTCACGGGTTCCCGAGGGTGTCCCGGGCGTCCTAGTGGAGCGCCAGCGACAGGGCGGTCACGTTCGAGTTGTCGACCGGGATCGGAGCGTGGAACCAGTTGCCGTCGGCGCTGTGCACCTCGTACAGCTTGCCGCCCTCGATGGCCTGGATCACGCGGTCACCGCCGGGGGTGATCTTGCCCGAGAGGGAGGTGATGTTGCCGGTGACACCGGGGATCACGCCGTCGTGCCAGCCGTCGGAGGCGCTGTACACCTCGTGCAGCTGGTTGTTCTTGATGGCCGAGATCACGCGGACACCGGAGGTGTTGTAGTTGAAGCTCAGCGCGGTGATGCCGGACAGGCCCGGGATCACGCCGTCGTGCCAGCCGTCGGAGGCGCTGTAGATCTCGTGCAGCTCGCCGCCCTTGATGGCCTCGATGACGCGGTCACCCGACGGGCTGAAGCTGAAGCTCATCGCCGTGATGCCGGACAGACCCGGGATCACGCCGTCGTGCCAGCCGGTGTTGTCGGTGTAGATCTCGTGCAGCTCACCGTTCTCGATGGCCTCGATCACCCGGTTGCCGTTGGCGTTGTAGGTGAAGCTCAGCGCGCTGAGGCCGGTGACGCCCGGAACGACGCCGTCGTGCCAGCCGGTCAGATCGGTGTAGACCTCGTGCAGCTGGCCGTTCTCCACGGCCTCGATCGTCCGGTCGTAGCCCGCGTTCGGGTTGCAGACCAGCTTCATGACCTTGTCGGCGTCCGGGGTGCCCAGGCCGGTGGCCATGTCGTAGCCCGAGGTGGCCGCGTACAGGCCGCCCTGGATGCCGATGTCGTTGTTGCCCGAGGTGACGTCGTTCAGCGCGGGGATCCCGTGCTTCGCGGCGTAGTAGAACGCGGGGGCGAGGAAGCCCACCCGGCCGGTGCAGCCCGGGTTGTTCTGGTGCGCCGCGATGGCGGCCCAGAGCGGGGCGGAACCGCTGGTGCCGCCGACGATCATCCAGGAGCCGGCGCCGGTGGAGACCACGTAGCCGGTCGACGGGTCGGCGTTGGCGGCCACGTCGGGGACCTGACGGCAGACCGTACCGGCCGCGCCCTGGCACTGGTTGTTGTAGCCCGGGCCGTAGAAGCCGGCCTGGTAGGCGCCGCCGTTCTGGGCCCAGCGGGAGATGCCGCCGCCGCTCGCGCCGCCGTTGCGGTTCCACACCGACTCGGAGACGGTGCCGCCGTTGCTGCTCAGGGTCGTGCCGCCGACACCGGTGACGAGCGGCTGGCTCGCCGGGTCGGAGGTGCTCAGCAGGTTGGTGATGTTCGCCGGAGCGCCGGCGTTCTTCAGGTAGTTGCAGCCGCTGGAGCCGTCGTCACCCGAGGCCGCCACCACGGTCTGGCCCTGCAGCGCGGCCTGCAGGAAGATGTCCCGCTCGGCGACCAGGTCGCTGGTTGCCATCACCTGGTCGCAGACGCCCCAGCTGGTGGTGACCACCTGGGCGCGGTTGTCCGAGACGATCTGACGGTAGGTGTTCTGGATGTCCGCCTGGGTGGCGCGCGAGGCGTCCGGGCCCTGGTAGACCAGCACGTTCGCGCGCGGCGCGAGGCCGATGACGGTGTCGATGTCCAGCGCGGTCTCGACGCCGACGCCGTTGTTGGTCGGCGGGGCCTGGTAACCGGTGTTGACCCGGACCCGCTGCACCGAGGCGTTGGTGCCGAAGCAGGACTGGAAGGCGCTCAGACCGGCGTCCGAGTAGTCCTCCAGCGCGAAGACGGCGACGGTCGTGCCGAAGCCGCCGTCGGTCATGCCGTTCAGGCCGTAGGCCGAGGCGAGCGCGGAGGGGCTGAAGTAGTCCTTGCCGTCCGTCTTTCCGGGGAACGCCGCGGCAGCGCCGCCGCACATCGCCGGGTAGGCACCGGCGGCGGCCGTCGCGGCCGGGTGCGCGAGGCCCGTGCCGGCCTGGCCGGTGGCGCCGATCACGTGGCTGCTGTGCGCCTGGGCCAGGGTGTTCAGGCCGACGACGCCGGTGATCGCCCCGGCCACGTCGGAACGCACCGCGGGGGCGGCGGTGTTCAGGAAGCCGGTCCGGCCGTCGGGCGTCGCGTAGCCGGCCAGGTCCACGTCGAAGGACTTCTTGGCCTGGGCGACGGTGGTGGAGACCGGGATGGTCAGGCCGTCGGCCGCGAGCGCGCCGGGCTTCAGACCCTGCGCCGTGAGCGCCTGGCTGACCTTGGCGACGGTGGCCGGGTCGGCGCCGAAGCGCTGCGCGAACTCACCGGTCTGCAGGAAGTGGTGGTACTGCGGCGACGTCCTGTCGCTCACCGCGGCGGCGAGCGCGTTGGCGCCGGCCTCGTTGCGGGACTTCAGGTGCACGCTCAGCTGAACCGGGGTGTCGTCCGCCGGGTCGGCCGTCTTGGTGGCGTCCCCCGGGGCGGTCGGCACGCTGCCGACGCGCTGCGTCGTCGGGGCGTCGGCGTGGGCGGCCGGCAGGCCGGCGTAGGTGACCAGGGCAACGGTGGCTATGGCCAGGGTGGCCGCGCGGGACAGCGGCTTGGCCGTCCAGGGCAGCCGGGCGTTCGGCGTCGGATGAGACATCCGCGCTCCCCCCAATTTGATGAATCCGATGGACTCTCGAACGAAGGTCCGACGGGAGTTCTATCAGGCCGCGGGGACACCCCCGCAACCGAATACCCCCTCAGCGCCGCGCGGGGGTCCCGGAGTCGCCTCGCACAGGGTCGTCGGCATGCGACTGGGCACGGTGATCCTCCCTGTCCACGGGTGGAACGAGGGTCAGAAGACCAGGCGCCTGCGGTCGTTCCGGGACGGGCCCTGGTTCGGCCCCGTTCCGGCCCTCACCGCCGCCACGGCCTTCGCCGCTCCCGACTCCCAGCAGCAGAGCCGCGCCCGGCGGAGTCGAGCCGGGCTTCGGTGGCGATCGGGGCCGGCTCCGCCCGGCGGCGCGGGCGGAGCGGGGCTGCCGTTCAGGAGGAGAGGCGGTTCAGTGCTGCGGTGGCGATGCCTTCGACGTACTTCGGGGCGTCGGTGGGCCGGCGGGTGAGCTCGACGACGGCGACCCTGGTGCCGCTGCGCAGGACCGCGACCCCGCCGCTGACGGCGCCGTCGCCGTTGTAGGCCGGGTACCAGCGGGCGGTGCCGCCGGTGACGTTCAGGGTGTGGGCCGCGCCGTAGTGCCAGTGGCCGGCGGGCTCGTCCTGGCAGTCCTGGACGAGCGCGACGAGCTGCTTCTCCCAGGCGGCGGCGTCGGTCCCGGTGGGGGCGCTCGCGGCCGACTCGATCAGCATGCCGTCGGTGTCGAAGGTCCAGTTCACGGACGCGTACGCGGTGGCCCCGTCCTTGGTCAGGTCGCGCATCGTCTCCTCGCCGGAGCAGGCGGACAGCCCCTGGCGTCCGGTCAGCGAAACGGTCGCGCCGACCGGGTTCAGGCCCTGCTGGAAGTCCTCGCTCTGGACGAGCTCGGCGGAGCCGAGTCGGGGCGCGGCGGCCGCGACCGCAGTCGGGCGGGCGGCGTCGTGCGCGGCCCCTTCGGCGGTGGCCGACTGGGTGCCGACGACGCTGGCCGTGATCAGTGCGGCGGCGAAGCAGGCCGCGGCGGTGACCCGGTTGCGGCGAACGGACTTCTGCTGGACGGTCTGGTTCTCGGTCATCTGGTCCCCCTGCTGGTCGGGACGCCTGCTGCGTCCTCGTACAACCGGGGAGATGCCGCCGGAGGAGGGAAAGCCGGAGCCTCGACCGGCTGTTTCACAGCTGTGACAGAGCGGTCCTGACGACGCGGTCCATCGCGGCCGTGTCCAGGCAGGCGTAGACCTCCAGCACCCCGTAGTGGTTGCCGCTGCGCAGCACGGCGATGCCGCCGCAGGGTTCCTTGCCCTCGGGCGCTGTGCCGCTGGTGTTGAGCGATCCCTGGTAGAGGCCCATCCAGCTCGCGGTGACGTCCGGGGCGAGCCGCAGTGTCGTGGTCCTCCCGTAGACCCAGTGCCCTGGCGGTTCCTCCTGGCAGGGCACCTCCTCCAGCAGCAGGCGCTCGCTGAAGTTCTGCGCCAGAGAAGGGCTCAGGGTCTCGGCGGCGACCTCGCGGGCGACCTGGCCGTCGCGGCCGGCGGCCAGCGTGGGGTCGTCCGGGCTGGCGCGGGGGCTGGTCATCAGCCCGCGGAAGTGGGCACCGGGCCCGCCCAGGGTCTGACCGAGGGTCTTCTCGCCGGTGCAGGCCGCGTTCGCGTAAGCCCCGTCGCCGTATCGGTCGGTGACGTGGATCCGCCCGATGTCGAACTCCGGGCTGAACGCCGCCGGTTCCAGAAGGTTCGCGGTCGTCACCGGCCCGGTCGCACCGGTCGGCGGGGCGGAGCCGGAGGCCGAGGACGCGGGCGTCGGGACGGACCCGCCGGGAGTCGCGGGAGCGGACGCGCCCCGGGATGCCCCGTCGGTCGCGGCACGCGAACCCGCTGCCGGGTGCGCGGTGGCTCCGGAGGTCGGCGGCAGGACGAACCGGCCGGTCACCAGCCCGAGCGCGGCGGCGGCCACCAGGGCGGCGACGGCGGACCGGAGCCGGACGACGGCGTGGCCGCCGCCCGCCGCGGGGTCGCCGTTCACGGACCGATGACCAGGCGCTCGCGCATGAAGTGGCGAGCCCGGTCGATACGGTCCTTGACCGTGCTCAACGGGGCGTCCAGCTGCTCGGCCACCTGGACGTAGGTCAGGTCGCCCAGGTCGCGCAGCACGAAGGCCTCCACCAGGGTGGGGTGCCGCTGCTCCAGCGCGGCCAGCGCCTCCATCAGGTCGAGCCGGGTCCCGGCGATGACGCTGGTGGTGTGCGGGTCGACGGACTCGGGGAGGTCGGCGTGGCTGTCCTCGGCACGCCGGCGCATCGAGCGGTAGGTGGACCGGGCGGCGTTCGAGGCGATCACTGTCACCCAGCCCTGGAAGGAGCCGTGGCCGCCGTACCTGCCCAGGTGCGTGCTGATGGACAGCAGCGCGTCCTGCGCCGCCTCCTCCGCGTCGGCGTGGTGGGGCAGGAAACGCGAGCAGCGGCGCAGCACCACCGGCCGCAGCCTGGCCAGCAGGTACTCCATCGACCCCGGGTCGCCTGCCTGAGCAGTCGTCACGAGCCGTTCCAGCTCGGCTTCCTCGAACACCCGGATCCCCCCGTCTCGTCCCGCCCGGCCTGCCACCCGTCGACGGGAGTTCCGCACTCCCCCCGACTCCGGCAGAATGCTGCCACATGCGCAAGCTCGGCCGTTACCTCCTCACGGAGCGGCTCGGAGCCGGCTCCTTCGCGACGGTCTGGAAGGCCTACGATCCGGAGCTCGACACCGAGGTCGCGGTGAAGGTGCTGGCCGAGAACTGGGCCGCCAACGCCGATGTGCGGGAGCGGTTCCTGGCGGAGGCGAGGCTGCTGCGCCGGATCGCCAGCCCGCGGGTGGTCCGGGTACACGACGTCGGAGTGCAGGAGGACCGGCCCTACTTCGTCATGGACTACGTACGCGGCGGCACCCTGGCGGACCGGGTCGGGCAGTGCGACCCGCAGGAAGCGCTGCGGCTGGCCGCGGAGGCGGGCTACGCGGTCCAGGTCCTGCACGAGGCGGGCGTGGTGCACCGCGACGTCAAGCCGTCCAATCTGCTGCTCGCCACCGGCCCCGCGCCCGCCGCGGTGCTGGTGGCGGATCTGGGCAGCGCGAAGCAACTGGCCGACGCGTCCGGACTGACGGTGACCACGGGCACGCCCGCGTACATGGCACCGGAACAGGCCTTCCAGACCGGCGGGTTCGACGGGAGGGCCGACGTGTACGCGCTGGCCGTGGTGGCCTACGAGCTGCTGACCGGGCAGAAGCCGTTCGGCCCGGGCGGGCGCGCCACGGCCCTGATGACCGGCCGGCCGACCGCCTCGACGCTGCCGGCGCTGCCCACCGGAACGGAGCTCCCGCCGAACGTCGCCCTGCTGCTCCGGGCCGCGATGTCCGTCGAGCCGGCGGACCGGCCGCCGACCGCCAGGGCCTTCGCGGACGCGCTGCTGGCTCCGGTCCCGCAGTCCCGGCCCCCGGAAGGCCCGGCGTGGCTGACCCCGCGCGCGGTCCTTCTGGCGTCGGGCACGGTGTTCACGTCGACGACCCTGCTGAGCTGGCTGCGGCGTTGAATCCGACGGGGAGCCGGTCCGCACCGGCGGTCGTGTCCCCATCCCTGACGCGTCCCTGAACCGGGGCCCGGACGGGCAGGCCCCGACTGCGCTGCCGGACCGGAGGACCACCGCCTTCGAGCCTCGTCCGCATAGTGCGGCCAACCACCCATTTTCATACGGGAGTCGGGGGTATATCGCACACCTTCCGGGCCGCTCGAGTGGAGCGATCCCGGCCGATGAGTACGCCCCACCAGCCGACCCGGAGAACGGGTCCAGCACGATCTCCAGGGCTGCTTTTGAGTCGACCCCCCAGGACACCCCGACTGGCGGCGCGTATCCGTCCGTACGACGGGCAGCCCTGGCTGGCGTCCCTGGCGGGCGCCGAGCTGGGCGTCGCACGCCCCCGACAGAAACAGGTAATCCGATGACTGCCATCGACGACTCGCCGGTCCGCGACCCCGAGGTGCTGCGTGCGGACATGGTCCGCGCGCTGCGCGACCAGGACGGGATCAGGTGGCGGTGCTCCGGAACCGCCTGGAACGCAAGATGCCGCCCGTGCAGGCCCTTGTGCGCCCAGCAGCGGCCCGATACTCCGAGTGCGCCAAGTGCCACGACCCGATGGCCCAGCCGGGCATCTGCCGCCTGTGCGTGGGCCTCGACACCCGTACGCTCGGCGTCGGACGAAGCGAAGCGGCAGCCCGCGTCGGTGCCGCACGAGTCCGGGACGCGATGCGCGCCGCGAAGGCCGCGCTGCAGCTCGGCCCTGACGTGGTGGTCGCCAGGTGAAGGCTCGCCGATCGCCACCCGCGAATCCAGGACCGGGTGCCCCTTGGGGCGGGCGGAGCCTGGCGCCGTCAGCGGTGCCCGGCCACGGTCAGCTTCAACGCTGTCGAGATCCTCTGCTCCGGACTTGAGGGCCTCGTGGACGACGCTCTCGCGAGGGGTGAAGGACTCAAGGTGCACACCCTTACGGAGCTGTGCGAGATGGACTCGGACGCCGATCTTGTTGCTCGGCGCTCAGTTCAGCCCCGTGACTGACGGGACGCATTCTCCTCCCCCCGGTTAGGGTCGATGACATGCGTCTCAGCACAGTGATCCTCCCCATCCACCGGTGGGCCGAAGGACAGAAGATCTGGCGACGGGCCGAGGACCTCGGGTTCCACGCCGCGTACACCTACGACCACCTGTCCTGGCGGTCCTTCCGCGACGAGCCGTGGTTCGGGTCGATGCCGACCCTGACCGCGGCGGCCACCGCGACCGAGCGCCTGCGGCTTGGGACGCTCGTAACATCGCCGAACTTCCGGCACCCGGTGACGTTGGCGAAGGAGCTGATCACGCTGGACGACGTGTCCGGCGGGCGGCTGACGCTGGGGATCGGGGCCGGCGGCACGGGCTACGACGCGACGGCGATGGGCCAGGAGGCGTGGTCGCCGAAGGAGCGGGCGGCCCGGTTCGGCGAGTTCCTGCCGCTGCTGGACGAACTGCTGCGCACCGACGCCACCACCCGCGAGGGCACGTACTACTCGGCGGTCGAGGCGCGGAACATCCCCGGCTGCGTGCAGACGCCGCGGGTGCCGTTCTACGTCGCCGCGACCGGCCCGCGCGGGCTGAAGCTGGCCGCCGAGTACGGGCAGGGCTGGGTGACGTACGGAGACCCGAAGGGCCCGGCGGACGTGCCGGTCGAGCAGGCGCCCGCGGTGATCGCGCAGCAGATCGGCAAGCTGACGGCGGCCTGTGAGGCGAGCGGCCGGGACGTGGCCGAGCTGGAGAAGGTCCTGCTCCAGGGCTCGACGGCGGAGAAGCCGCTGCAGTCGCTGGACGCCTTCGTCGACTGGGCGGGGACGTACCGGGAGCTGGGCATCACCGAGCTGGTGATCCACTGGCCGGTCCCCGACTCGATCTTCGAGAACGACCTCGCCGTCTTCGAGCGGATCGCCACCGAGGGCCTGGCGCAGCTGGGTTGATGCCGTTCCGTCGGGGCGCCGCTCCCCCGGGGCGCCCCGGGGAGAGGGCCGCGACGGACAGGTCGGTGATCGGCCGGTCCGGCGTCGGGGTGAGACGCTAGTCTGTCCGCCGCACCTTCAATCTGATCATGCGTTACAACGGGGGTTCCTTCGCCATGTCTGCTTCCAGGAGACTGCTCGCCACCGCTCTGGTCGCCACCGCCGCGCTCGGCCTGGCCGCCTGCGGACCGGACGACTCGTCGGACCAGGGCGCGGGAGGCGGGTCGAGCACCGCGACCGCCGCCCCGACCACCGCCGCTCCCGGCCCGACCACCGCCGCCCCGGCCGGCACCGGGAAGCCCGCGCCGACCGGCGCCCCGACCGGCACCCCGGGCGCGTCCGGCGAGCCCGAGGGCTTCTGCACCCACGAGCCGCTGCCGGCCGGCCAGAAGTGGATCTACCCGGTGAAGGGCACCACCGCGACCACCCTGGTCTACAAGGAGACCAAGGACGTCTGCGGCATCGACGACGTCGGCTTCGACCCGGTCGGCGCCGACAAGAGCGCCGCGTTCGCGCCCACCGCCAAGGGCCACCTCCGCTC
>NZ_JBHWCL010000223.1:0-12040 GCF_042735125.1 Kitasatospora sp. NPDC059599
TTTGGCACGCTGTTGAGTTCTCAAGGAACGGACGCTTCCTTCGGACTGCCTTCCAGCAGGCCCTCCGGGCTTCGTTCTTTCGTGTTTCCAGCTTATCAGATGTTTTCCGCTCCGTTTTCCGGAGTTTCATTCATCGGATTTGCTTTCCGCTTTGCGCCCCGGTCTCCCGCGGCGACTCCGGAACTGTACGGGGACGGACCCGCGACATGCAAATCGCCCCTGCCCGGGCTCCCGGGCAGGGGCGATCCGTCGTTCGAGCACCGTCAGGCGCGGCCCATCTCCTCGGCGATGGCCGCCGCGAAGGCGTCGATGTCGGCCTCCGTGGTGTCGAAGGCGCACATCCAACGCACCTCACCGGTGTGCTCGTTCCAGAAGTAGAAGCGGTAGCGCTTCTGGAGCCGCTCGCTCACCTCGCGCGGAAGGATCGCGAACACCGCGTTCGCCTGGACCGGGCGGACGACCTCGACACCGTCGATGTCCCGGACCGCGGCCTCCAGGCGGCTGGCCATGGCGTTGGCGTGGCCGGCGTTGCGGAGGTAGAGGTCACCGGAGAGCAGGGCCTCGAACTGGACCGAGACGAAGCGCATCTTCGAGGCCAGCTGCATCGAGGTCTTGCGCAGGTACTTGATGTTGCGGACCCGCTCGGGGTTGAGCACTACCACGACCTCGCCGAACAGCAGGCCGTTCTTCGTGCCGCCGAAGGACAGCACATCGACGCCCACGTCGGTCGTGAAGGCGCGCAGCGGCTGGCCGAGCGACGCGGCGGCGTTGGCCAGGCGCGAGCCGTCGACGTGGACGAGCATGCCCAGCTCGTGGGCGTGCTCGGTGATCGCGCGGATCTCGTCGGCGGTGTAGAGGGTGCCGAGCTCGGTGCTCTGGGTGATGGAGACCGCGAGCGGCTGCGCGCGGTGCTCGTCGCCGAAGCCCCAGGCCTGCTGGTCGAGCAGCTCGGGGGTGAGCTTGCCGTCCGGGGTGGGGACGGTGAGCAGCTTGATGCCGCCCATCTTCTCCGGGGCGCCGCCCTCGTCCACGTGGATGTGGGCGCTCTCGGCGCACACCACGGCGCCCCAGCGCGGGAGCAGCGACTGGAGGGCGACCACGTTGGCGCCGGTGCCGTTGAAGACCGGGTAGGCCTCGGCCTTGTCTCCGAAGTGGCGGCGGAAGACGTCCTGGAGGTGGGCCGTGTAGTCGTCCTCGCCGTAGGCGACCTGGTGGCCGCCGTTGGCGAGGGCGATCGCGGCGAGGACCTCCGGGTGCACGCCGGCGTAGTTGTCGCTGGCGAAGCCGCGGACGGCGGGGTCGTGCCGCCGTACCGCGTCCGTACGGGAGAGGTCGGTCATCGGGCTGTCAGCCACAGGTGCTGTCCGTTCAGTTCTGCTGCGGGGCGGTCCCAGAGGCCCGCCAGGTGGTCGGCGAGGTCGGCGGTGTCGGTGAAGCCGGCGAACTTCGCCTCCGGCTTCTCGGCCCGCATCTCGGGACTGACCAGCGCCTTGATCACCAGGATCGCAGCCGCCGCGGTGGGCTCGCCCTCCGGGTCGGTGGTCTCCTTCTTGAAGGAGTCGGCCATGGCGAGGGTCCACGCCTCGGTGGCGGCCTTGGCGGCCGCGTAGGCGGCGCCGCCGGCGGTGGGCTTGTGCGCGGCCGAGGCCGAGATCATCGCGTAGCGGCCGGCGGGGCTGCGGACCAGCGCGGGCTGGAAGGCCAGCGAGGTGTGCTGGAGGGTGCGCACGACGGTGTCGTGCAGGAAGTCCCAGTCATCCAGCCGGGAGTCGAAGAAGGTCTTGCTGCCGCGCCAGCCACCGACCAGGTGGAAGAGGCCGTCGACGTGGCCGTGCTCGGACTCCAGGTGGTCGGCCCAGTCGTGGACCTCCTGCGGGTCGAGCAGGTCGATGACCTGGCCGCTGACCTTGGCTCCGCGCACGGCCACCCGGGTGGCGTCCAGGGCGGACTCCAGGCGCTGGGCGTCGATGTCGGCGCCGATCACGGTGGCGCCGTCGGCGGCGAGGCGGCGCAGCACGGCGCGGCCGGCCGGGCCGCTGGCTCCGGCGACGGCGATGACCTTGCCGGACAGCGGGGCGTTGGTGGACGTGGTCACGCGGCGACTCCCTGGATGCCGTTACCGGTGATGCCGGTGGTGGAGGCGATGACGCCGCTCAGCTTCTTGTTGAGGGCCTCGTAGAACATGCTCAGCGGGAACTCGTCCGGGAGCACGGCGTCGCACAGGGCCTTGTTGAGGGCCTTGCCGTCGGTGATGTCGAGCGGGAGGGCCTCGGCGCCCTTCGCCCAGGTCGAGGCCGGGTGCGGGGTGAGGTACCGGGAGACCAGCTCGTAGGCGGCGATCCAGTGGGCCGGCTTGGGCCGGTCGATGCCGTCGCGGTACAGCTTCTCGATCTCGGCGCACAGGTCGTTGGTGACCTGCGGCGCGCGCTCCCAGTCGATGCTGAGGCGGTTGTCGCGCCAGCGCAGCGCGTCGTGCTTGTGCAGGTAGGCGAAGAGCAGCTGGCCACCGAGGCCGTCGTAGTTGCGCACGCGGTCGCCGCTGACCGGGAAGCGGAACATCCGGTCGAAGAGGATCGCGTACTGGACGTCGCGGGCGTGCGGGTTGCCCTCGGTCTCCAGCTGCACCGCCTCCTTGAAGGTGGTGAGGTCGCAGCGGAGCTCCTCCAGGCCGTACATCCAGAACGGGCTGCGCTGCTTGATCATGAAGGGGTCGAACGGCAGGTCGCCGTGGCTGTGGGTGCGGTCGTGGACGAGGTCCCACAGGACGAAGGTCTCCTGCGCGCGCTGCTGGTCCTGGAGCAGGCCCTCGGCGTCGGCCGGGATCTCCAGGCCGAGCTGCTGGACGGCGCTGGTGGAGACGGCGCGGAAGCGGGCGGCCTCGCGGTCGCAGAAGATGCCACCCCAGGTGAAACGTTCCGGCGCCTTGCGCACGGACACGGTCTCGGGGAAGAGCACGGCGGAGTTGGTGTCGTAGCCGGCCGTGAAGTCCGTGAAGGTGATCGGCACGAACATCGGGTTGTCGAAGCGGGTGCGCTCCAGCTCGGCCAGCCAGTCGGGCCACACGACGCGCAGCAGGACGGCTTCCAGGTTGCGGTCCGGGTTGCCGTTCTGGGTGTACATCGGGAAGACGACCAGGTGCTCCAGGCCGTCCTCACGCTGGTCGGCGGGCTGGAAGGCGAGCAGCGAGTCCAGGAAGTCGGGCTCGCGGTAGCCGGTGTCGGCCCACTTGGCGAGGTCCGCGTCGACGGCGGCGAGGTACGCGGCGTCGTGCGGGAAGTTCGGGGCGAGCTCCTCGACGGCGGCGCGGACGGAGGCCACCAGCGGGTCGACGGTGTGCCGCTGGACGGCGGCCAGGTCGATCGAGCCGTCCTTGGACTGCAGCGGGCGCAGGGTCTCGACGGCCTCCTTCAGGCGCAGCCAGGCCGGGTGGCCGGCGAGGGTCGAGACCGGGGCGTCGGCCGCCGCAGCGAGCCTTGGCGAAAGATTCTGCATCGTGGACTCACTTCGACAGGAGTTATTTCAACGAGGACACCATAAGTACGAAAGGTTCTCCCGTTCAAGGGGGTCCGGACAGGCAAAGCTGCGGCGACGCGGCGCTCCGGCCCGAAAACCTGGGCCAGGAGGCCTGTTGTCCGGGATGTGGACATTGATCTGGATGTTCTGGACAGATGCGCCGCGCTGATGCGAACCTCCCGGCATGTTCCCGGCGGTGATCACGGTGGCCGTACGCCACGACAGCCCGATCCGGCGGCCCTCCCGTCGGCACGCCGGCTCCTGCTGTCGCCGTCGCGCCGACGCCCTCCGCTGCCGCTGTTGCCGCTGCTGCTGATCCGGCCACCGGCCACCGGCCGGCCGCCGTCGATCCGGCCGCTGCAGATCCCGCTCGACGGGCGCCGCGGACGTGGGCCCGTTACGCCGACCATGCCGCGTGTGTTCCGGCGCCGCCACCGGGGGGAAGTGACCCGCCGGGAACCGGCCCGTCCCGCCGCGCCCTTCCGCACCACCGAACCGCGCCCCCCGGTCCGCACCACGCGCCCCGCCCCGTGCGACCGGTCCGCCCGACCCCGTCACGCCCGGTCCTTCTCCTGGAGCCCCGCCATGACCCTCCGCAAGCCGTCCGCCGTACTGTCCCTCGCCGCGCTGGTCGCCGCCGCGGCCGCGCTGAGCGCGTGCGCGCCGCAGGACCCGAAGTCCGACACCGCCTCCGGCGCCCAGGGCACCGCCGGCACGGCGGCGGGCTGCGCGCCGGGCGCGCTGGCGACGCGGACGGCCGGGACGCTGACCATCGGCACCGACAAGCCCGCGTACGACCCCTGGTTCACCGAGGACAAGCCGGAGAACGGCAAGGGCTTCGAATCCGCCGTCGCCTACGCCGTGGCCGAGAAGCTGGGCTACCCGAAGGACAAGGTCGACTGGGTCGTCGCACCGTTCGGCAAGGCCACCGCACCAGGTGCCAAGGACTTCGACTTCGACGTCAACCAGGTGTCCATCAGCGCCGAGCGCAAGCAGGCGGTGGACTTCTCCTCCGGCTACTACGACGTGCGCCAGGCCGTCATCGCGCTGAAGAACTCCAAGGCGGCGGGCGCGAAGAGCATCGCCGACCTGAAGGACGCCAAGCTCGGCGCGCAGGTCGGCACCACCAGCCTGGACACCATCACCGGCACCATCAAGCCGAGCGCCCGGCCGGCCGTCTTCGACTCCAACGACCTGGCCAAGGCCGCGCTGAGGAACGGCCAGATCGAGGCCCTGGTGGTGGACTTGCCGACCGCCTTCTACATCACCGGCGCCGAGGTGCCCGAAGCCCAGGTGGTGGGTCAGTTCGAGACGGCCTCGCAGGGCGAGCAGTTCGGCCTGGTGCTGGACAAGGGCTCCAAGCTGACCGGTTGCGTGTCGCAGGCGGTGGACGCGCTGCGCTCGGACGGCACGCTGGCGAAGCTGGAGAAGCAGTGGCTCTCCGACGCCGTCTCGGCACCGGTGCTGAGGTGAGCGCCGGCACGAGCCCCGGTGTGAGCGGGGACGCTCCGGCGGCCGGCCACGCCGGGGCAGCGAAGGACGGAGGCGCAGCGGGGTCGGCGAAGAACCCGGGCGCCGCGGGGTCGGCGAAGGACCGGGGCGCACCGGAGCCCGAGAAGGGCCCGGGCGCCGCTGTGTTCGCGAAGGACGCCGGGGTCACGGCCGCCGCAGCGGACGAGGGCTACCGCCCGTCCGCGCGGCGCCTCGCGCACGAGGCGTACCGGCGCGGCCGGGCCCGCCGCTCGGCACTGATCGCCGCCTCGTCGACCCTGGCGACGGCTGTCGCGCTCTACCTGCTGGTCGTCAACTCCCCCGGCTGGGAGGTGACCCGGCGGACCTTCTTCAACCTCGACTACGCCCGGCAGGCGCTGCCCGAGGTACTGCGGGGGCTGCGGGTGAACCTGGAGCTGATGCTCGGCTGCGGGGTGCTGATCCTGGTGCTCGGCCTGCTGCTCGCGGTGCTGCGGACACTGCGCGGACCGGTGTTCCTGCCGGTGCGGCTGCTGGCCACCGCGTACGTGGACTTCTTCCTCGGGCTGCCGATGATCATCTGCCTGCTGGTGATGATCACCGGGGTGCCGGCGCTCCGGCTGACCGGGGTGACCACCGATCCGCTGCTCCTGGGCGGGGCGGCGCTGGTGCTGACGTACTCGGCCTACGTGTCGGAGGTGTTCCGCTCCGGCATCGAGTCGGTGCACCCGAGCCAGCGGGCGGCGGCGCGGTCGCTGGGGCTGACCAACGCCCAGGCCATGCGGTACGTGGTGCTGCCGCAGGCCGTCCGGCGGGTCGTGCCGCCGCTGCTCAACAACCTGGTGAGCCTGCAGAAGGACACCGGGCTGGTCTCGATCGGCGGCGCGATCGACGCGGTGTACGCGGCGAAGATCATCGCGTCGCGGTCCTTCAACTTCACGCCGTACCTGCTCGCGGGGCTGGTGTTCATCGTGTTGACCATTCCGCTGACCCGGATCGCCGACTGGCTGACCGCGCGGATGAACCGGCGGCAGTTCCAGGGAGGTGCGGTGTGACGGCGGAGGTGCTCCGGCTGGAATCGGTGCGCAAGACCTTCGGCACCCAGGTGGTGCTGCGCGACGTGGACCTCGCCGTCCCCGAGCACTCGGTCACGGCGCTGATCGGGGCCTCCGGCTCCGGGAAGTCCACGCTGATGCGGTGCGTCAACCTGCTGGAGGGCATCGACGACGGCGCGGTCTTCCTCGACGGCGAGGAGATCACCGATCCGCGCGCCGACGAGGACGCCGTACGGCGCCGGATCGGGGTGGTGTTCCAGTCGTACAACCTGTTCCCGCACATGACCGTGCTGGAGAACGTCACGCTGGCGCCGCGCCGGGTGCACGGCGTCGGGCGGGCCGAGGCGGAGGCCCGGGCGCTGCACCTGCTCGACCGACTCGGGCTGGCGGCCAAGGCCGCCGAGTACCCGGACCGGCTCTCCGGCGGGCAGCAGCAGCGCGTCGCCATCGTGCGGGCGCTGGCCACCGGGCCCCGGCTGCTGCTCCTGGACGAGATCACTGCGGCGCTCGACCCGGTGCTGGTCGGGGAGGTCCTGTCGGTGGTGCGGGACCTCAAGGACCAGGGGATGACGATGGTCATCTCCACGCACGAGATGGGCTTCGCGCGCGAGGTCGCCGACCAGGTGTGCTTCCTCGACGGCGGGGTGGTGCTCGAACAGGGGCCGCCGGAGCAGGTGTTCGGCGATCCGCGGGAGGAACGGACCCGGCAGTTCCTCAGCCGGGTGGTCGCCTCGGGGCGGCTCCAGGGCTGAGCCGCAGCGGGAAGAAGGGGAGAGCGGGAGGAGCGCAGGGGCGGGAGGGAGAGGACGGGGAGAGCGGCACGGAGAACGGGCCGGAGGGCGGAGGCAGAGGGCGAGGCGGAGAACGGGCGCCACCGGACGGCGGGTGCACGGCCGCGGCTTCACCACGGCGGGCACCACTGTGCGCCCCCGTACGCGCCCTGGCCGCGCCAGGCCGCCAGCGGTGATCGTGGAGCGGACGATCGTCGCCGCGCACGGGGCCGGCAAGCCGACGAACAGATGACAACCGACAGATGTCAGCTGACGGATTTCATCATCCGTTCGCTGAAATCTGTTCGCCGCTCTCCGGCCGCTGTTCGCCGCTCGCCACCCCCGTCGCCCACCGCCCCGGGAGGCCGCCGTTGCACGGACCCATCCTGGTCAACTGGCTCCTCGCCCTCCTCACCGCCGCCGCCGGCGCATCCTGCCTGGTCCGACTGCGGCGGTCCCCGTGCGCCGTGGACGCCCCGACCGACGCGCACCGCCCGCTCGCCCGGGAATCGGACGCCGCCGAGGCCCTGATGGGGCTGGGCATGGCCGCGATGGCCGTCGCCGGCGCCACCGTCCCGCCCGCCGTCTGGGCTGCGCTGTTCGGCCTCCCGGCCACCGCCTTCCTGCTCGCCGCCGTCCACGCCTCCGTCGGCCGGGCCCACCGGCTGCACCACGCGGTCGGCGCGCTCGCCATGACGTACATGGCCCTCGCGATGGCGGCGACCTCCGGCGGCGAGCACCACCACGCGGCCGGTCCGGGCGTCCCGCCGCTGACCGGCGCCCTGCTCCTCTACTTCGGCGGATACACCGTCTGGGCCGGCAGTCGGCTGCTGCGCACGTCGTCGGGCACCCTCGCGGTCGGCACCGCCGGCCTGCCGCAGGCCTGCCGACTGACCATGGGCATCGGCATGTTCGCCATGCTCCTGACGATGTGACGCGCCCGCCCCGCGCCCGCCCCCGCGCCGAGACCCGACCGCCCGCGTGGCGTTGGTCACTGGCCGGTCGAAAGCCGTTCCACCGGGCGTCGGCGGCGCATAGGTTGGCGGGGAGCGCGTTGTCGCGTTCCGTGCGTACTCGGGGAGCCCATGCGATGCCTGCCCTGATCGGCCTGCTGCTGCTCGGACTGCTGCTCTCGACCGTCGCGCCCCGGCTGCTGGCCCGGGCCCGCTGGGTGGAGCGCGAACCGGTGCTGGCACTGCTGGTGTGGCAGTGCCTCGTGGTGGCGGTGCTGCTGTGCTGCGCGCTGGGCCTGGTGCTGGCCGCCTCCGCCGCCCTCCCGGAGCTGCGCGCCCTGGTGTTCTCGGGCGCGCCGCACGGCGTGGAGGCGGCGTACGGCCTCCAGGGCGCCGAGGGCTGGGGCCGGCTGTGCGCCGCGGTGCTGGCCGCCGGCGCGGTGCAGACGGTGCTGGCACTCACCAGGGAGGTCCGCACGGCCAAGGCTCTACGCGACCGCCGGCATGCCCAACTGGCAACCCGTGCGCCGGAGTTGCCGGAGTCGATCGAGGCCGCCCGGAGCGACCGGGAGCGTCTGGTGGTGCTGGAGAACGTCCGACCGGAGGCGTGGTCGCTGCCCGGTCCGAGCTCCCGCCTGGTGGTCACCACCGGCGCCCTCCAGCAGCTGACCGACCGGGAGCTGGCCGCCGTGCTGAGCCACGAGCGCGGCCACGTCCGGGCCCGGCACCACTGGCTGCAGCAGTTCGCGCAGGCGCTGGCCTCCGGCTTCCCCGGCGTGGGCGTGTTCAGCGCCTTCCGGGACCAGGTGTCGGAGTTGGTCGAGCTGGCGGCCGACGACCGCGCCGCCCGTCGGCACGGTCGGCACACCACTGCCCTCGCGCTGGCCGAACTCAACCTGGACCGCGGGGTGTTCGGCTCCTGTCCGCCCGGTCTGGCGCAGTCCCCGAAGCGGGTGGACCGGCTCCTCGCCGGCCGGCCGCGGCTCTCCGTTCCGCACCGGCTCCGGCTCACCGTCGCGGCCCTCGCGGCACCCGCCGCGGTGGTCATGCTGGCGGTCGCCCCGGGCCTGCGTTCGTTGCTCTGAGCCGACCGGCCCGCATCGGCGCACAACGGTTTGACGAGCCGCCGGCTACGGCTGCTGCCGATCAGGGGGGTGTGCCCGGTCAGTCCGACGGGACTTCGCAGGCCTTTCCGGGGCCGCCACCGAGAGTGAGCCCCAGCACTTCGCGGTGCAGCGGCCTGGCCTGTTCGTAGCGTTCCCGGCCGGCCTCGGTGAGGGTGAGGACGATGCCCCGCCTGTCGCTCTCGCACATCGCCCGGGTGACCAGTCCGGCCTTCTCCAGTCGGGCGATCAGCCGGGAGAGCGCGCTCTGACTGAGGTGGACGGTGGGTGCGAGTTCGCTCACCCGCAGCGCGTGACCGCCGCCGGCGGCGCACCCCTCGACGAGGCGCTCCAGCACCTCGAACTCGCTCATGCCCAGCCCGAAGCGGTCGCCCAGCTCGCGGTCGAGCGCACAGGCGGCCGTCGCATGCCGGGCCAGCAGCTCGCGCCACTGCGCGACCAGTCCGGCCTCCGCCGGGGTGTCGAGTTCAGCCACTCCGCCACCCTAGCACCTGCAGCGTAAATTATTGCGTTCACATCTAATTCATTTGCATTGAATGCATGCGCATGTACTGTCCTCCCCATGACCACCGCGACCGTCACGCCACCCGACGCCTCGTCAACCAGCGGGCCGAACTGGACACCCCGCCTCTGGGGCACCCTGATCGTGCTCTGCGCCGCCATGTTCCTGGACGCCCTGGACGTCTCGATGGTGGGCGTCGCGCTCCCCTCCATCGGCTCCGAACTCGACCTCTCCACGTCCACCCTCCAGTGGGTGGTCTCCGGCTACGTGCTCGGATACGGCGGCCTGCTACTGCTCGGCGGCCGCGCCGCCGACCTGCTCGGCCGCCGCCGGGTCTTCCTGGTCGCACTGGGCGCCTTCGCCGCCGCCTCGCTGATCGGCGGCCTCGTCGACGACGGCGCCCTGCTGATCGCGGCCCGCTTCCTGAAGGGCGTCAGCGCCGCCTTCACCGCCCCGGCCGGCCTGTCGATCATCACCACCACCTTCGCCGAGGGCCCGGCCCGCAACCGCGCACTGTCGATCTACACCACCTGCGCCGCCAGCGGCTTCTCGCTCGGCCTGGTGCTGAGCGGCCTGCTCACCTCGGTCGGCTGGCGCTGGACCTTCCTGATGCCCGTCCCGGTCGCACTGCTCGCCCTGGTCTTCGCGATCCGCCTGCTCCCCCGCCCGGTCGAGGAGCGCGCCAAGGGCGGCTACGACGCCCTGGGCGCGATCACCGGCACCGCAACCGTGCTGCTGCTGGTGTTCACCGTGACCGAAGCGCAGGGCGCCGGCTGGCTGAGCCTGCGCACGCTCGGATCGCTGGTCGTGGTCGCCGCGCTGGCCGCGGCGTTCCTGCTGGTCGAGAGCCGCACCGCCCACCCGCTGGTCCGGCTCGGCATCTTCCGCAACGGCTCGGTCGCCCGGGCCAACCTGGTCGCCTTCGCGATGACCGGCGCGTACGGCGGCTTCCAGTTCGTGGTGACGCTCTACCTGCAGCACCTGCTCGGCTGGTCGGCCCTCCAGATGGCCCTCGGGCTGCTGCCGGCCGGCGCCTTCATCGCCCTCTCGGCACCGTTCATGGGCCCGATCGTGGACCGCTTCGGCACCGGGCGGCTACTGCCGATCGGCCTGCTGGCCCTGGTCGGCGCCTTCGCCCTGTTCCTGCGGCTGGACGAGCACAGCTCCTACCTCGGCCTGGTGCTGCCCTCGATGCTGCTGCTCGGCGTGGGCTTCGCGCTCGCCTTCCCCTCGGTGAACATCGCCGCCACCGACGGTGTGGCCGACGAGGAGCAGGGCCTGGCCTCGGGCCTGGTGAACACCGCGATCCAGGTCGGCACCGCGGTGGTGCTGGCCGGGGCGACCGCGATGATCACGGCCGGCAGCGCGGGCGGCGACGGCCCGCAGGCCCAGCTGGACGGGTACCGCCCGGCGCTGGTGTTCGTCACGGCGGTCGCGCTGGTCGGGCTGGTGGTCGCGACGGTCGGCGCCCTGGTGGACCGGCGCCGGAATTCAGACCCCGCGCCGGTGCCTGATTATGATTATCCGTCAGTCGGGTCGACGGCGACCCGGACCGAAGTCCTGAGCAAGCACTGATCCGTGGGCTCCGCCCGCAGCCGACCCCGGGCCGTCGGGCAATGGCGCCGGCTCCACCAAACCCCCGTGTTGGTGGAGCCGGCCGTCTTCGTACCGGCCGCCCGGGGTGGTGCCCGTCCGGGCACGGTTCCACGGGGCGGCTGTCGGCTTCGCAAGTATATTGGCCCGGAGCCAACGAACGTTCGGAGCAGTCACGATGGCACCTCGCGGGGATTCGGTCAATGAGGAGATGCGGCAACGCTCCCGCCGGCGCATCATGCGGGCCACCGTCGAGCTGGTCGACCAGCGCGGCTACGCGGGCACCACGCTGACCGACATCGCCGAACGGGCCGGACTCGCCCGCGGACTGCTCTCCTACTACTTCGACGGCAAACGGCTGCTGATGCAGTCCGCGACCCACCGGATGATGCACCAGGCGCTGTCGGCCGCGCTGGCGGAACTGGCGCCCGGCTCCTCCCCCGAGTCCCGGCTGGCCCGCGCCATCGACGCCGTGCTCGGACTGGCGATGGACCACCCCCGGGTGATGCGCTCCCACCTGGCGCTGATCCTCGATCCCGACACCGGCGCCTTCGTCCAGGACCCCGAGCAGCAGCAGCTCGGCGCCATCCTCCAGGGGCTGCTGTGCGACTGGGGCGCGCCGGACCCGGTCGCCGAGCACGCGGTGCTGCGCAGTGCGCTGATGGGCGGCTGCATCGGAGTGCTGCTGCCGGGCGCCGAGATCCCGCTGGCCCCGATCCGGGCCGACCTCTTCCGCCGCTACGACCTGGCCTGGCACCTGGGCGACCCGCCGCAGACCGCCCCGCCGGAACGCGAAAGGCCGCCGGCCCGCGGTTGACGCCGGGTGGGCGGCCTGCAAGCGACCTGCTGCCGGGGGCTCCGCGGGGGAGGGGCCCGCGGGTCCGAACGGCAGCGGCTCAGCGCTCCTTCAGGATCGAGGCGAGCAGGTCTATGGTGCGCTCCGGCGTGAGGCTGTCCACACAGAACCGCTCCATGACCTGGATGTACGCGTCCACGTCGTCCCGCTTGTCCAGGTAGAGCGCGCTGGTCAGCTGCTCCAGGTAGACCACGTCCGCGAGGT
>NZ_JBHWCL010000224.1:0-12012 GCF_042735125.1 Kitasatospora sp. NPDC059599
CACGCTGTTGAGTTCTCAAGGAACGGACGCTTCCTTCGGACTGCCTTCCAGCAGGCCCTCCGGGCTTCGTTCTTTCGTGTTTCCAGCTTATCAGACGTTTTCCGCTCCGTTTTCCGGAGTTTCATTCATCCGATTTTCCGAACTGGTCGGGCCGCTTTCTGCGACGTCCACCACGTTAGCGCATTCCGAGAGTTACTCGAAATTCACACCCACACCGATTGACGAAAACGCCAATGAACCCAATTGAATGGGCTCGGAAGTGTGAGAGTGGGTCTTGCTGAAAGAGGTGGCCGCTCCAGCGACTCGTTCAACACTAGGCCACCCGGGCGGCATCGTCAAACGTCGAGGGCCGGATCTGTCCAGATCCGGCCCTCGGTGCTCGAAGTCGCAGCTCAGAGCGGGTGTACTTTCAGCCAGGCTCGTCGGCCGAGCAGGTCGACCGGGTCGACCGGGTCGACCCTGCGCATCAGCCGGCGGAGACCAGCTCCGCAGCCGCCAGGTTCCGCTTGCCGCGCCGCAGCACCAGCCAACGGCCGTGCAGCAGGTCGGCCTCGGTCGGCACCGCCTCCTCGTCCGTCACCTTGACGTTGTTGAGGTAGGCACCGCCCTCCTTGATCGTCCGGCGGGCGGCCGATCGACTCGGCGCCAGGCCGACAGCCACCAACAGGTCGACCACCGGCTGGAGTTCGGACACCTCGGCCTTCGGGACCTCGGCCAGCGCGGCGGCCAGGGTGGGGGCCTCCAGGTCGGCGAGGTCACCCTGTCCGAACAGCGCCTTGGAAGCGGCGACCGCGCGCTCGTACTGCTCGGCACCGTGGACGAGGGTGGTGAGCTCCTCGGCGAGGGCGCGCTGGGCAAGACGGGCGGCGGGGCGCTCGGTGGTCTCGCGCTCCAGTTCCTCGATCTCCTCCTTCGAGCGGAAGCTGAAGATCCGCAGGAAGTTGGAGACGTCCCGGTCGTCCGCGTTCAGCCAGAACTGGTAGAAGGCGTACGGAGTGGTCAGCTCGGGGTCGAGCCAGACCGTGCCGGACTCGGTCTTGCCGAACTTGGTGCCGTCGGCCTTGACGATCAGCGGCGTGGCCAGCGCGTGGACGGACTTGCCGTCGGCCTTGCGGATCAGGTCCGTGCCGGCGGTCAGGTTGCCCCACTGGTCGCTGCCGCCGGTCTGCAGGGAGCAGCCGTAGCGGCGGTTCAGCTCCAGGTAGTCCATGCCCTGCAGGATCTGGTAGCTGAACTCGGTGTAGCTGATGCCCGCGTCGGAGTTGAGCCGTCGGGCGACGGCCTCCTTGGCGATCATGTTGTTGACCCGGAAGTACTTGCCCACGTCGCGCAGCAGGCTGATCGCCGACATCCCGGACGTCCAGTCCAGGTTGTTGACCATGCGTGCCGCGTACGGGCCCTCGAAGTCGAGGAAGCGCGAGATCTGGCCGCGCAGGCGCTCCACCCAGCCGGCCACCGTCTCGGGGTCGTTGAGCACGCGCTCGGCGGTGGGCTTCGGGTCGCCGATCAGGCCCGTGGCACCGCCGACCAGGCCGAGCGGGAGGTTCCCCGCCTGCTGGATGCGGCGCATGGTGAGGATCTGCACCAGGTTGCCGAGGTGCAGGCTGGGGGCCGTCGGGTCGAAGCCGCAATAGAACGTGACCGGGCCGTCCGCGAACGCCTTGCGCAGTGCGTCCTCGTCGGTGGACAGGGCGATCAGCCCACGCCACCGCAGCTCGTCGACGATGTCCGTCACGGTCACGCTTCTCCTTCTATCGGGCGCCCGGCCGGTGGCGGCCCGATTCGGTCGGGCCCCGGGTCGGTGCGACTCCAGCCTGTTAGAGCCTACGCGGTTCCGGCCAGCGAGTTTTCCCCGAGGCACCCCTCCGGTCACGCCGGCCCACTCCCGCCGGCCCCTCCGCGATACCGGAAATTCCGTTGTTCGTCGGCTGTGTGCCCATTCAGAGTGGTGTCACCGCCGCGCGGCGGCAGTGACGTGTGTGGAGACGGTCGTGCCGCCGTGGCACGCCTGTGGGAAGGGTGTGCCGAGTGCGCAACACGCTGGTTCTGAACGCGAGCTACGAGCCCTTGACGACGGTGTCGCTCCAGCGCGCCGTCGTCCTGGTGCTCCAGGACAAGGCGGTGGTGGAGCAGGCGCACCCGCTGCGCTCGATCCGGGGGACGGGCGTCGCGGTCCCGGTGCCGAGGGTGATCAGACTGCAACGGTACGTACGGGTGCCGTTCCGACAACAGGCTCCGTGGTCGCGGCGGGGCGTCCTGGCCAGGGACCAGCACATCTGCGCGTACTGCGGGCGGCGGGCCACCACGGTCGACCACCTTCACCCCAAATCGCGCGGTGGTGCGGACAGTTGGCTGAACACCGTGGCCGCGTGCGCGGAGGACAACCAGCGCAAGGCCGATCGGACACCGGAGCAGGCCGGGATGAAGCTGCTGCGCCGCCCGTTCGTACCGACCCCGCAGGCGAGCCTGATGCTGGCGCTCGGCCTGCGCGGCTCGGAGGCGCGTGAGCTCGCCGACTGGCTGCCGCCCGTGCCGGGCCTGCCCGTCCCAGCCGCGTAGCCGTCCGGGACGGGTGCGCGGGGCCGTCTCAGTCCTTCGCCTGGTACCCGGCCGCCGTGCCGTAGTTGGTCGAGTGCTCGGGCACCACGACCACCTGTCCACCGCCGATCAGCACCCGCCCCGAGACCAGCAGCGAGCCGGTCCCCGGCGGGAAGTTGCCGCCGGCCGCCTCCTGGCCGCCCGTCAGCGGGAACCGGGTGAGGTGGGCGGGCTGGTCGCGGCGTTCGTCGGCGGCGAGCACCAGCGAGCCGCCGTCGACGCCGACCGCCCGGACGGTGCCCTTGGCGACGGTCGGGACCTTCCAGCGCTGCTTGCCGGTGTCCAGGTCGTAGCCGACCGCGGCCGTCGGCCCGCTGCCGTTCGCCGGGGTCAGGGTGGCGACCATCGTGCGGCCCTCGAAGAACACCTCGGGGGTGGCCGCGAAGGTTCCGTGGGCGACGTCCAACCGGCCGCCGTCGGTGACGACCGGGATCTCGGCGGCCGGGTCGCCGGCGGCGCCCCAGGCGAACACCCGGTCGTTCTCCGGCTTGTCACCGGTGGTGAGGACCACGGCCGGTTCGGCGGACAGCACGGTCACCGTCTTCGGCTGGTTGTTCAGCCCCCGCCACCAGCCGACCTTGCCGTCCGCGATGTTCAGCGAGACGGCCTGGTCGGCGGGCGTCGAGTCGGCGCACGAGGAGGCGACCAGCACGGTCTTGCCGCTGACGCCGCCGGAGAGGGTGCAGAACTTGCCCTGGCCGGTGTACTGCCAGACGTCCTTCCCGTCCGCCGACTCCCAGGCCACCACCCGGTCGTCGCCGATCGCGACCACCTTGTCCTCGGTGACGCCGACCCGCGCGGAGTAGCTGCCCTTGGCGTCCGAGAGGCCCTTGGTCCAGGCCGTCTTGCCGGTCTTGGTGTCCACGACGGCCACCATCGAACAGGGACTCTTCGGGTCCGCCTGCGGACGGAACAGCGCCGCGCCGAGGCCCGCCCGGTTCACGCCCGCCGACAGCCCGCACGGGACGGCCCCGGCGGCCGGCGGCTCCACCGACCAGGTCTGCTTGCCGCCCGCACGGTCGTACGCGCGCACCCCGGAGCCGTCGGCCCGGACCACCGCGTCAGCCAGCAGCCAGCTGCCGACCAGCGTGTCGTCACCCGCGGACTGCCCGGCCGCGGCGGGCTGCGCGGACCACGCCCGCGTGTGCGCCACCGTGAAACCGGGCTCGCCGCCGCTGCTCGCGGCCGCGCTGCCACCACCCTCGGCGCCGACCATCAGTCCGGCCGCCACCAGCACCCCCAGCGCGGCCACCCCGGCACCGGCCCGCACCAGCAGGGCCTTCCGGCTGGGCACGTGCTCCCCCGTCAGCACCGCGTCGGCGGCCTTGCGGGCCCGGGCCGAGAGCGAGGAGCCGCCCTGCGAGCCGTCCCCCGAGCCGTTCTCCGGACTGTTCCCCAAGCCATCGCCCGAGCCGTTGCCCGAGCCGTTGCCCGAGCCGGACGACGAACCCGCTCCGGTACCGGGACCGCCGTCACCGCCCCGGCGGCCGGCGGTCCGGGTCCGCCTGGCGGACCCGGCCTCGGGGGTCGTGGGTTCGGTCGGCGCCTTCCTCGGGCGCTTCTCCGGGCCCTTCTCCGCAACGGGCACCGGCTCCGGCTCGGCGTCATCGAGGTGCACGTAGCCGTCCACCGAGTACTCCGCACCCGCCGGAACGTACAGCGCGTCCCCTACGGACCGATGCTCCGGAGCGGCGTACGGCACGTACTGCTGCTGCGCCTGCTCGGGGTACTGCGGGGGCTGCTCGTACTGCGGGGACTGCGGGTGCTGCGGGTGCTGCTCGTACTGCGGGTACTCCGGCAGCGGCTGGTACTGCGGCCGGCCGTCGTACTGTCCCGGCTGCCCGGGAACGCAGCCGCCCTCGACGTAGCCGGTCTGCCCCGACCCGGCCTGCCCGTAGCCGTACTGGTCGTACTCGGTGTGCCCGTAAGCGTTCTGGTCGAAGCCGACCTGTCCGTATCCGGCCTGCCCGTAACCGTTCTGGTCGTACCCGGCCTGGTCGTACCCGTGCTGGTCGTAGCCGGCCTGCCCGTACCCGGCCGCGCCGTAGCCCGTGTGCTGCTGCCAGTGCGCCTGGTCCTGCGGCTGCTGCCCGTAGTGCCCGCCGTCCTGCCGGCCCGGCCCGTCCTGGACGGGCTGTGCCTGGGGGTACCAGGGCTGCTGCCCGGTGTGGGCGTCTCCGAAGGGCTCCTGCGCCATCCGATCCGTCCCTCCCGAGCCACCTGCCAGCCGATGCGGCAGTCAGCATCTCACGCCCGTCCAGGGGGGCGACCCGGGCCCTGGGCGTACGCTCTCGCCGCCCGGCCCGGTGCCGTCAGGCCGCGGACTCGGCGCGCAGGGCCTCGTCGATGCGGGCGGCCAGGGTGAAGTCCAGGCCGGTGAGACCGCCGGCGCTGTGGGTGGACAGCACGAAGCGCAGGGTGCGCCAGCGGATGTCGATGTCGGGGTGGTGGTCGAGCGCCTCGGCCTGCTCGGCGACGGCGGCGACCACCCGGATCCCCGCCGGGAAGTCCGGGGCGTCGGCGCTGCGGGCGATGCTGTCGCCCTCCCGGGTCCAGTGCGGCAGCGCCGCCAGGGCCGCCGTGATCTCGTCCTCGCTCAGCCGTGCCCTGTTGCTCATCGCTGCGCTCCTGGTGGGTCGTCGATCCGAAGTGGTCCGGAGTCGTCCGGAGTGGCCCGGGAGTCCGGACGTTCCGGGCTGCCGGTCAGGCGGCCTTCCGCCGCGGACGGTCCACCAGTTCGCCGCCGCAGTTGGGGCAGGCGCCGGCCATGGCCCTGGTGCAGTCCGGGCAGAAGGTGCACTCGTAGGAACATATCGAGGCGGCGCCGTCGCCGGTCAGCGACACCGCGCAGCGCTCGCAGCTCTCGCGCATCTCCAGGGCCATGGCCTACTCCTCCGACTCTCCGACGATCCGACATCCACACGGCTCCACGACCGCAGGACCTGACAGCCGCACGACCTCACCGCCGCACGCCCACACGACCTCACCGCCGCACCGCCGCACCGCCGCACGGCCGTTCAGCCCACCAGCAGCTTGGTGACGGCCGCGAGCCCGACCACCACGATCACCCCGCGCAGCGCGGCCGGCGGCAGGCGGCGGCCGACCTTGGCGCCGACCAGTCCGCCGACCAGCGAGCCCGCCGCGATCAGCCCGGCCGCCGCCCAGTTCACGGTCGAGGTGAACAGGAAGAACAGTGCGGCGACGGCGTTGACGATCATCGCCAGGGCGTTCTTCACCCCGTTGATCCGCTGCAGGTCGTCCTGCAGCAGCATGCCCATCAGTGCCATCAGCAGGACGCCCTGCGCGGCGCCGAAGTACCCGCCGTAGATGCCGGTGAGGAACACCCCGGCCAGCAGCAGCGCGCCGCCGTCCGGATCGCCGCCCGGCCGGCGGCGGGCCGCGACGGCCTTCGCCACCCGGGGCTGGACCACCACCAGGACGAGCGCCAGCAGGATCAGCACGGGGACGATCGCGTCGAAGGCCCCGCTGGGCAGCTTGATCAGCAGCAGCGCGCCGAGCAGACCGCCGAGCAGGGAGGCGGTGCCCAGGCGCAGCACCCGGCGCCCCTGGTCGGCGAGTTCGCGGCGGTAGCCGATCACGCCGCTGAGCGAACCGGGCACCAGGCCGAAGGAGTTGGAGACGTTGGCGGTGACCGGCGGGATGCCGACGGCGAGCAGGACCGGGAAGGTGATCAGGGTCCCGGAGCCGACGATCACATTGATCATCCCGGCGCCGACCCCGGCCACCAGAACGGCGACCGCCTCCCAGAGCGTCATGGGTCACTTCTCCTCTCGGTCCTGTCCGAGGGGATCATGCCGGACCTCCCTCCCGCCCCACCAGGCCCGCCCACGATTCGGGACGTACACCACACCGTCCCCGAACGGGCCCGCCGGAACCGCGAGGGCCCGCCGCCGTACGGGAGGCGTACGGCGGCGGGCCCTCGGCGTCGGACGACTCGGCCACTCGTCAGGGCCGGCTCACCCGGGCGAACTCACTCCGGGTCGATCTTGGGGTACTCCCTGGTCGGGTCCACCCGGGGGCGGGCGGCGCCCTTGTCGGTGTCCACCGGCCGCGGCCCGGACGCCGGGTCGATCGGCACCTGGGTGGCCGGGGCCGGCTTCGGGACGCTCGGCGCCGCGACCGCGCCGCCGTTGATCCCGCCGCCGTTGCCGGTCAGGCCGGTGAATGCGCCGCCGAGGCCCTTGAGCGCGTCGCCGACCTCGCTGGGGATGATCCACAGCTTGTTGGAGTCGCCCTTGGCCAGCTCGGGCAGGGTCTGCAGGTACTGGTAGGCGAGCAGCTTCTGGTCGGCGTCGCCGTCGTGGATGGCCTCGAAGACCGTCCGGATCGCGGCGGCCTCACCGTCGGCGCGCAGCACCGCGGCCTGCGCCTCACCCTCGGCCCTGAGCACGTCCGCCTGCTTCTCACCCTCGGCCTTGAGGATCTGCGCCTGGCGCTGGCCCTCGGCGGTGAGGATCGCGGCACGCTTGTCACGGTCGGCGCGCATCTGCTTCTCCATCGAGTCCTGGATGGAGGTCGGCGGCTCGATCGCCTTCAGCTCGACGCGGTTGACCCGGATGCCCCACTTGCCGGTGGCCTCGTCCAGGACGCCGCGCAGGCCGGCGTTGATGACCTCGCGGGAGGTCAGCGTGGACTCCAGGTCCATCGAGCCGATGATGTTGCGCAGCGTGGTGACGGTCAGCTGCTCGATCGCCTGGATGTAGCTGGCGACCTCGTAGGTGGCCGCCCGGGGGTCGGTGACCTGGTAGTAGATGACGGTGTCGATGTTGACGACCAGGTTGTCCTGGGTGATCACCGGCTGTGGCGGGAACGGCACGACCTGCTCGCGCAGGTCGATCCGGTTGCGGACGCGGTCGATGAACGGGACGACGATGTTCAGCCCCGCGTTGAGCGTCCGGGTGTAGCGGCCGAAGCGCTCCACGATCGCCGCGCTGGCCTGTGGGATGACCTGGATCGTCTTGATCAGCGCGATGAAGGCCACCACGACCAGGACGACCAGGACGATAAGGACGGGTTCCACGGACTCTCCCCTAGACGACCAGGGCGGTCGCGCCCTGGATTTCGACGACGTCGACCTGCTGCCCGGGCCGGTAGACCTGGTCCGGGTGGAGCGCGCGGGCCGACCAGATCTCGCCGTTCAGCTTGATCCGGCCGCCCTCCCCGTCGACGGTTTCCGCGACGACCGCGGTGGCGCCGTGCAGCGCCTCGATGCCCATCTTGATGTGCGGGCCCTTCTGCAGCTGCCGGTAGGCGATCGGGCGGACGAAGGCCACGAGCGCGACCGAGACCACGAGGAAGGTGGCGGTCTCCAGGACCACTCCCCCGCCCAGTCCGGCCACGCCGGCGGCGGCCAGCGCTCCGACCGCGAACATGGCGAACTCCGGCATCGCGGTGAGTACCAGCGGTATGCCGAGCGCCGCGGCGGCCAGGAGCCACCAGATCCAGCTGTCCACACGTCCATCCTAGGGAGCGAAGGCCTTCGAGGCGGACAGTTCCCGCAGGTCGAGGGGCGGAAACCGGTCGCACGTGCGACCGGTTCCGACGGCCTTCCGGAGGACGGGCACGGCGAGCGCGCCGGGACGGGTGACGGAGGGGCGGGGAGGGGCGGACGGGGCCTCAGCCCAGCGGCAGGCCCTGGGCCGACCAGCGGTCGCCGTGGCGCTCCAGGGTGAGCGGCAGGCCGAAGCACTTGGAGAGGTTACGGGCGGTCAGCTCGGTGTCGATCGGGCCGGCCGTGAGCACCTTTCCCTGGCGGATCATCAGGACATGGGTGAAGCCCGGCGCGATCTCCTCGACGTGGTGGGTGACCATCGCCATCGCCGGCGCGAACTCGTCCTGGGCGAGCGCGCCGAGCCGGCGGACCAGGTCCTCGCGGCCGCCGAGGTCCAGGCCGGCCGCGGGCTCGTCGAGCAGCAGCAGCTCCGGGTCGGTCATCAGGGCGCGGGCGATCAGGGTGCGCTTGCGCTCGCCCTCGGAGAGGGTGCCGAACTTGCGGCCGGTGAGGTTGGACATCCCGAGGCGGTCGAGCAGCGCGAGGGCGCGGGACTCGTCCGACTGCTCGTAGCTCTCCTGCCAGCTGACCGTCATGCCGTAGGCGGCGGTGAGCACGGTCTGCAGCACGGTCTGCTCGGCCGGCAGCTTGTCGAACATGGCGGCGCCGGCCAGGCCGATCCGGGAACGCAGCTCGAAGACGTCGACCTCGCCCAGCTTCTCGCCCAGCACGCTGACCTTGCCCGAGGTCGGGAACAGGTAGGAGGAGGCGATCTGCAGCAGGGTGGTCTTGCCGGCGCCGTTCGGGCCCAGGATGACCCAGCGCTCACCCTCGGAGATGGACCACGAGACCTGGTCGACCAGCGCGCGCCCCTCCCGGACCACGGATACGTCCACCAGCTCCAGCACGTCGCTCATGCCTATGCCTTCCCCAAAAAACAAGATTCTCGGCCGTCGGTGCGGGCGGCACGCCGACTCCGGCAGCCGGTGGGCACGGGGTGGGTGCGCCGCACACGCATGGGCAAACCTACGCCACGCGGATGACCGCCGATTCCGTAGGCTGGCCGGATGCTCGCGACTCCTGCCGACAATCCGTACGAAGAGCCCCGTTCGGGGCGTCTGGCCGCCTGGGGCAACGCCCTGCTGGCGGGCCTGGTACCGCCCGACAACGCCGCCGCGGCCGTACTGGGCGCCGACGAGGGCCACCGGGTGACCGGGCTGCCCGGGGACGGGCCGGACGAGCGGCACGGGCTGACCTGGGCGCTCGGGCGGCTGCGGGTGCTGGGCGTGACGGGCCTGCGCCTCGCGCTGCCGTCGGCCGGGCACCCGCTGGGACTGACCGGCCCGGCGCCGTTCAACGAGCGCGCCATGGCCGCGGGCGAGGCCGTCCTGGCGGTGGGGGCGCCGCTCGGGCTGGTGCCGGAGGTCGAGGTGTTCGGACCGGCCGGGGACCGCTCGGCGACCGTGCTGTGGCGCTGCGGCGAGGTGAACGACACACCGCCGGCGGACGTGCCGTCGCTGCACGAGGCCGAGCGCGAGCTGGCGGACGGGCTGCGCGAGGCCACCGTGCTGCTCACCCGGCTCGACGTGGCCGGTGCCGGGCCGGAGACCGTCCGCGCCCTGGAGGCGTACCGCCGCCGCGGGCACGCCGAACTGCTCGCGCCCGGGTACCCGCCGCGCGCCGTCCGGGTGCTGGAGTCGGCCCGCCAGGTGTCCGCGCTGCTGTCGATCGCCTCCGGCGGCCACGGCGCGGCCGTCAGCGCCTCCGAGATGGCCGCGCGGCAGTCCGTCCTGGCCCCGCTGCGGCGCACCGCCCGGCGGGCCCAGGTGGCCGCCTACAACGCCCTGGTGGACGAGCGCGAGGCCCGCTGAGGGCTCGCGGGACGGGCCGCCGCCGTACGCGGGACCGCCGCCCCCGCAGCTGGCCGGAAACCGACCCCCGGGCACGGCCCGCCGGCCCGTCACGCCCGCGGCGCGGTCTCGCGGGCCTCCCCGTTGCGGACGGCCCAGAGCGCGGCCTGGGTGCGGTCGGCGAGGTCCAGCTTCATCAGGATGTTGGAGACGTGGGTCTTCACGGTCTTCTCCGACAGGTGCAGGCTGCGCGCGATCTCCCGGTTGGAGCGGCCGTCGGCGATGTGGCCGAGCACCTCGCGCTCGCGCTCGGTGAGGGTGCCGCCGCGGCCCTGCGGGGCGCGCGGGCCCTCGTCGGAGAGCAGGGCCTCGGCCAGCTCCGGCTGGAGCAGCACGTGGCCGGCGTGCACCGAGCGGATCGCCCCGGCCAGCGCCTCCGGGTCCACGTCCTTGTAGACGTACCCGGCGGCGCCGGCCCTCAGCGCGGGGACCATCGTGCGGTGCTCGGTGAAGCTGGTGACGATCAGGATCCGGGCCCGGCTGCCCTCGCTCTTGAGGGTGCGCAGCGCCTCGATCCCGTCGACGCCGGGCATCTTGAGGTCCATCAGGACGACGTCGGGGTCCAGTTCGCGGGCCCGTTCGACGCCCCCCGCCCCGTCGGCGGCCTCCCCGACCACCTCGATGTCGTCCTGGACCTCCAGGAAGGTGCGCAGTCCGCGCCGGACCACCTGGTGGTCGTCGACCAGCAGGACGCGGATCGACGGTGTGCTCTCAGGCACCGGGGACCTCCATCTCGACGAGCGTCCCCCGGCCGGGGGCCGACTCCAGGGTGAGCGTGCCGCCGACGGCGGCCGCGCGGTCGCGCATCGAGGCCAGGCCGAGGTGGCGGCCGGCCCGGCGCACGGACTCGGGATCGAAGCCGTGCCCGTCGTCGCGCACCCGCAGCACGGCGCCGCGCGCGGCCGTCCCGGCCAGCGTGACGGTGACCCGGCCGGCCCCGGAGTGGCGCAGCGCGTTGTGCAGCGCCTCCTGGGCGACCCGCAGCAGCGCGGCCTCCTGGGCCGGCGGCAGGGCGCGGACGCCGTCGGCGGCGAAGGCGACGTCGGCGGTGTGCGCCCGGTCGAGGACCTGCACCTGGGAGGCGAGGGTGGCGCTCAGTCCGTCCTCCTCCAGGGCGGCGGGGCGCAGTTCCACGACGACGGCGCGCAGTTCGTCGGCGGCCTCGGCGGCCAGCCGGGCGACCTCGGCGAGTTCGGCGCGGGCCCGGGCCGGGTCGCGGTCGACGAGCTTGGCGGCGGCCTTGGCCGTGAGGCGCAGGGAGAAGAGCTTCTGCGAGACGGCGTCGTGCAGGTCGTGCGCGATCCGGGCGCGCTCGCCGGCCAGGGTGAGTTCGCGGCTGCGTTCGTACAGCCGGGCGTTGGACAGGGCGAGGGCGGCGTGCGCGGCGAGGATCCGCAGCAGTTCCTCGTCGTGATCGGTGAAGAGGCCGCCGCCGCGCTTGTTGGCGAGGAAGATGACGCCCATCACCTGCGGCTCGTCCTCGGCCGCGTCGGTGTCCAGGATCGGCATGCCGAGGAAGGCGTCCATCTCGGGGTGGGCGGAGGGCCAGCCGCCGAAGGCGGGTGCCCGGCGGACGTCGGCGAGGCGGGTGGGCCCGGTCTCGTGCAGCATCGCGGCGAGCACGCCGTGCTGGCGGGGCAGCGGGCCGATGGCCCGCCACTGCTCGTCGGTGACGCCGTCGACCACGAACTGGGCGAAGCCGCCGTGGTCGTCGGGCACGCCGAGGGCCGCGTACTCGGCGCCGAGCAGTTCCCGGGCGGAGGCGGTGATGCGGCGCAGCACCTCGCGGACCTCCAGGTGCCGGCTCATCGCGAGCAGCGCCTGGCTGACGGCCTCGATCCCGGACAGGCACGGGTCGCAGGCGGGCAGCGGGCCGCGGTGGGCCAGGGGGTCTCCGGTGGTGCTGGGCATACCGCCAAGCTACCGCCGCGTCCGGGGCGGCCGCGTCCGCCTGCGGCCGCCCCCGAGGCAGGTGCGGGGGCCAAAGCCCGG
>NZ_JBHWCL010000225.1:0-11511 GCF_042735125.1 Kitasatospora sp. NPDC059599
GGGGCGTCCGCCGGTTCGGAGGACGCCCCTTCGGCGTGTTGCCGGGGTGACGGGCCGTCGGGGCCGCGGGAGCCCGTCAGCAGGCCCTACGGGGCCGCTCGATTCCGGCCAGAGCCGGCTTGACCCGACGGCCCCGGGCCGTCCGCGGTCAGGACAGCGCGGCCTTCACGGCGGCGGCGACCCGGCCGCCCTCGGCCAGGCCGTCCACCTGCGGCTTCACCAGCTTCATCACGGCACCCATCGCCTGCGGGCCGGTGGCACCGGTCTCGGCGACGGCGGCCGCCACGATCGCGGTCAGCTCCTCGTCGGAGAGCTGCTTGGGCAGGTAGCCCGCCAGCACCTCGCCCTCGGCCCGCTCCCGGGCGGCCTGGTCGGTGCGACCGGCGCCGTCGAAGGCCTCGGCGGCCTCCCGGCGCTTCTTCGACTCGCGGCCGATCACCTTCAGCACCTCGGCGTCGGACAGCTCGCGCTTCTGCTTGCCCGCCACCTCCTCGCTGGTGACGGCGGCCAGCGTGAGCCGGATGGTGGACGACCGCAGCTCGTCCCGGTCCCTGATGGCAGCCGTGAGGTCCTCGTGCAGCTGCTCCTTGAGCGTTGTCATTTCCTCTTCTTATCCTTCGGCTGTGGGCGGTCTCAACCAGGTTTCCACCAGGTATCCACTGCGACGTGCGCAGGTGAACGAGTATGCCGTGTCAAGGGCGGGCGGCCGTCGGGTGACGGCGCGTCAGCGCGGTGGCCGATCGCGGCCGGGAAGGGGCAGCGGGATTCGGCCACCCTGGCCGATAATGCCTGCATTCTCTCGGCAGAACAGCCGGAAATTGCCGGAAGCGCCGACGAGTTGCCGGTGCCAAACGGGGCAAATCGAGCGTAGCGGCAGGTTCGCAGAAATAGCCCGCGTAGTACACTCGTTCGCACGTAGCTTGAGTAGCCTATCGGGCTGTGGTCACCTCACCGTCAAAGACCGCTCCCGAGCAGCAGCGACAAACCACCACCACGTCCTCGACTCATTTTTCCACGGTTCCGACACATTACGGCCCGGGTCCGGCACGAGTGCTCTCGCATGGGCTCCACCATGACCGCGCGGCCGACCGTGATCGTTTTGGAGTGATTGGCGCCGCATCGGCGTGTTAAGTTCTGACTTGGATTCTGCTCACAACAGCAGGAAGCGCGGGGGAATGGACAACAATCAGCTTCGCTCCATGTTAGTAACCCAACGGAAGATGGTCGGCTGGAGCCAGGAGCAGTTAGCCGAGCATTCCAATGTAAGTGTGCGCACCATTCGCAATCTGGAAACCGGCGCCATCAAGAATCCGCGGCGCAGTTCCGTGGAACTCCTGGTCGGCGCCCTGCTGTCCGCGGCGACCAGCCAGGACACCCTGATATCCCACGTTGCCAATGCGGGCGCCCCGGCCGGGATGCTGTCCTCCCGGCTGGAACCCGGTCTGCTGACCAACGTCGTCGAGGTTCCGGACAACGCCCGGTGGCAGGGGCTGCGCCCCAAGACGGACATCACCGTCGGGCGCCAGGCCGACCTGCTGCACGTGGTGACCACCCTGCGGCCGGGCCGGCCGCTGGTGCTCACCGGACCGGCCGGCGTCGGGAAGACCCGCCTGGCCCTGGACTCGGCCGCCCACCTGCTCGACCGTTTCCGGGACGGCGTGGTGGTCCTGGAACTCGGTTCGGTGACCCCCGAGAGCGTCGACGCCGCCGCGGCCTCGGCGGAGGTGCAGCGCTCGCTCGACACCCTGCTGCACGGCTACGACCGGGACCCGAGGACCAACCCCGAGCTGCAGATGATGGTCGTCATCGACAACGCCGAGCACGTCATCGGCGCGGTGACCAGGCAGGTCAGGATGCTGCTGGACCGGCACCCGGCGCTCCACATCCTGATCACCTCGCTGCGGGCACCGGCCTCCATCCCGGCGGACCTGTGGGAGGTGTCGCCGCTGTCGGTCGACTACCCCGAGGGCAGCTACGGGTGCCCGCCCGCCGCCGAGCTGTTCTGCCGCCGGGTGCACTCGGTCGTCCCCACGCTGGACCTCAGCGACCAGATGCCGCAGGTCGTCGAGCTCTGCCGGCGGCTGGGCGGCCTCGCCCTCGCCATCGAGAACGCCGCCTTCCGGATGCGCTCGGTCCCCCTGCACGTCCTGGTGGACGAGTGCCAGGTCCTGCCGATCCTGGGACAGGACGAGGTGGGCGGACTGTCCCACCACCGCTCGCTGCACCGCAGCCTGGCCTGGGCCTACGGGCTGCTCGACGACCGGCAGCGCCGGGCCCTCAGACAGCTCTCCCGCTTTCCCGATGAATTCTCCATCGACGACGTCCGGCAGGAGCCGGTCGACGGCGGCCGGGAGCCCTCCCGCAATATCGATGTGCTGGCCGACCTCGTGGATTTCTCCGTCGTCCAGGTGAAGCGCGGCCACCAGTACGCGTACCGGGTCCCCCGGATGATGCGCGAGTACGTCAACGCCATTCCGGCCTGAGGCCGACCCACACTCACACCGTCCGCTCGTCGGGGCGTTCTCCGTCCACGCCGGCCGTACTGCCGCGCCCGGAATCCATTCCGGGCCGGCCCGGCCGTCGGGCGATCATTCGATCGAATCGACCGGTTCGCCGTTCCGGCCATTCCGGAAAACGCCTCTGCGGTTCATCCAGCACTGCCCGGCGAAATGCCATGAGCGCAAATGGGGATCGATGACCACGATAGACTCCTCCCTCCGCAACAATAGAACCGACGAAACGTCGGACGAGAACACCCCGCTGTCGGACACCGGTGTGGCGCCCCTGGTGGACGGTTCCAAACTGATCGGTGATCCCCGGGACGGCGCCGTCGTCCGGGCGTCACATCGCGTTTACGAACACTTGATCGCGATGTTCGCACCCGGCATGATCGAGGCCGCATTCGACCTCGGTGTCTTCGTCGCCCTGGCGGACGGCCCGGCCACCCCGGCCGACCTCGCCGAGCGGCTGGACGCCGACGCGCACGGCCTGCGGGTGCTGCTCGACGGCCTGTACTGCTACGAGATCGTCCAGCGGGAGCGCACCGAGGACGATCAGGACGCCTACCGGCTGGTGGACGGCATGGCCGAGTGCCTGCTGCCCGGCGGCCTCTACAGCCTCGCCGGCCGGATCGGCTACGACCGGGCCATCGGCTGGGACGTCTGGCGCAACCTCGCCGACATCGTCAAGCGGCCCGCCCGCGGTGCCGACGGCGACTACCAGGCCAACCAGCTGTCCGCCGAGGACTACGAGCAGGTGGCCCGCGGCATCAACTTCTGGGCACCGCCGATCGTCGAGTCGCTGGCCAACCTCCTGGCGGAGGAGGAGGGCTGGAAGGGCGAGGCCGACCGGACGATGCTGGACGTCGGCTGCGGCACCGGCATCTACAGCCAGCTGCTCCTGCAGCGCTTCCGGGGACTGCGGGCCACCGGCCTGGACCACCCGCGGATCGTGCCCATCGCCCGCGGGCAGGCGGAGCGGCTGGGCGTGCAGGACCGGTTCGAACCGGTGGAGCGCAACTTCTTCACCGAGGACTGGCACACCGGCCAGGACATGGTCCTGCTGGTGAACATCTTCCACCTGCAGACGGCGGAGGGCTCCGAGGAGCTCATGCGGCGGGCGGCGCAGGCCGTGCGCCAGGGCGGCGTGGTCGCGATCGTCGACCACATCGTGGACGACGAGACCGACGCCCAGTCGATCCAGAACCGCTTCTTCCGCCTGTTCGCCGCGTCGATGCTCGTCACCGGCGGCGGGGACTCCTTCTCCCTGGCGGACTACGACCGATGGCTCGACCGGGCCGGCCTGGTGAGGACGGCGCTGGTCGACACCCCGATGCACCGGATCCTGCTCGCCCGGCGCCCGTGATCACCACCAGCCCGGCCGGACCTCCCGTCCGGCCTGCCGGATTCCATTCCTTAGAGGGGACAAGGACGTGACCGACAACCTCGTGCTCGGAGCTGCGAGAATGACCGCCTCCGACATCTTCAACGCTACCGTCGCCTCCTCGGCGATCGGCGCCGCCTGGGAGGTCGGGGCGCTCGACGAACTGGCGGACCAGGACAAGCTGGACGTCGCCGAGTTCTCCGAACGCAACGACCTCGACCAGTTCGCGGTCGAGGGGATGTTCCAGGCCCTGGCCAGCGTCCGCATCGTGCAGCGGCAGGGCGCCCTGATCGTCAGCGACGTGAACTTCGCCGAGGTCTACCGCGCCAAGGCGTTCTACCACTGGCTGTCCCGCGGCTGCGCGGCGCTCTTCGCCGACATGCCGGCCGTACTGAAGAACGAGAACCGCGTCGGCAACTTCTACCGCCGCGACTCCGCTGCCATCGCGATCGCCTGCCGCGACATCAACGCCAACTTCTTCGACCCGGTGTTCAAGAAGGCCCTGGGCTCGGTGGGCGAGTTCGGCAAGATCGCCGACCTCGGCTGCGGCAGCGGCGAGCGCATCATCAGCGTGCTGCGGGAGAACCCGAACGCGACCGGCCTCGGCATCGACATCGCCGAGGGCGCGCTGGGCGTGGCCCGGGCCTCCACCAAGGAGGCCGGCTTCGAGGGCCGGGTGTCCTTCGTCAAGGACGACGCCACCAACCCGCAGCCGCACCCGGAGTTCGCCGACGTCGATCTCCTGACCTCCTTCCTGATGGGCCACGACTTCTGGCCGCGGGAGAACTGCATCGCCTCCCTGCGCGGGCTGCGCAAGGCGTTCCCGAACGTCAAGCGCTTCCTGCTCGGCGACACCGCGATGACCACCGACATCCCGGACTCCGAGATCCCGGTCTTCACCCTGGGCTTCGAGGTCGCGCACCGCATGATGGGTGCCTACCTGCCGACCCTGGAGGAGTGGAACGGGGTGTTCGAGGAGGGCGGCTGGCGCCTGGTGGAGGCGCACCGCGTGGTGACCCCGGCGGACAGCGTGATCTTCGAGCTGGAGCCGCTCGCCGACTGACGGCACGCGACGGTGCTCCGGGGCCGCGGGCCCCGGAGCACCGTCGCGCTACGCGCGGTGAACACGGCGCGTGATCAGTTCGCGCGGGCGTCGCTGCCCTCGGCCGCGGGCATCGTGTACCCGGGGCCGGTGGGCCGCACCTCGGTGATGCCGGGAGCCCGGCGCATCATCACGGCCTGCTGGACGGCCAGCGTCACACCGACCCCGAGCCAGACCCCGTTGCCGTTGAACCGGCCGTGGAAGAACACCACTTCGACGCCGCCGACGATCAGCCGCTCGGCCAGGTTCGCCACCCACAGCTTGGCGGTGGTCCGGCCGCCCTTGCGCAGCAGCCGGCCGGTCTGGTCGCGCCACATGGGCATCGTCAGACCGCGGTAGTAGCCGAAGACCAGCGAGAACGCCAGGCCGACGACCAGGAAGACGATGCTGGTCGTCGTCGCCTCGGCCGGGCCCGGCGGCAGGAAACCGCGCAGCACGAGCATCGCGACCCACAGGAAGGTCTGGGCCCTGACGTCGCGGACGCTGAACTGGGAGACGAGGACGATCGCCGTGATCAGGACGATGAACGCCACGTTGAGAATCGCGAACGTCGTGTCGTCCGAGGGCGAGTGCTGAGCGGCCAGGGATCCCCAGGATGCCAACAGCGTCATTGAGCCACCTCAGTGGTGTTAAGGGTGATGGTCGGGCCAAGTGCCTTGTGGCAGAAGGTCTCTGAGCGAGGCCACCACGGCGTCCGGGGCGGTGCGCGGGAAGTCGTGGCCGCCCTCCAGGACGGCCAGCGAGTACTCCCCCGCCGCGCAGGCGGACCAGTGGTGCAGGTGTTCGGCGGGCGCCACGGTGTCCTTGACGCCGCCGAGGACGTGCAACGGGGTGCGCACCGGGTCGGGGGCCGGCAGGACGTGGGCGTCGGCCAGGGCGAAGTCCTTCCGGATCCCGGCCAGCACGGTGCGCAGGAAGTCCGGGTACGCGAAGAGCTCGCGCGGGATCGCGTCCTGCCCGACCAGCCAGCGCAGGAGTTCGACGTCGCGCAGCTCGGACAGTTTCTCCGCCGGCGGCAGGTGCGGGGCGCGCGCGGCCGCCACGACGGTCGCCAGCGGCAGCGGGCCGCCCCGCCGCTCCAGGAGCAGGGTGACCTGATGGGCGATCAGTCCGCCCAGGCTGTGGCCGAAGAGCACGAACGGGACCTCGAACTCCCCGGCGAGCGCGGCGACCAGCTGCTCGGCGGTCTCCTCCAGCGAGTCGGGCAGCCGCTCCTCGGACCGGGTGCCGCGGCCGGGCAGCTCCACCGGCGCCAGCTCGACCCCGGCCGGCAGGTGCGCGCGCCAGCTGCCGAAGGCCCCGGCGCCGGCACCGGCCTGCGGCAGGCAGATCAGTCGCAGCCGGGTCGGCGACGCCACAACACGGCCGACGATCCAGGGAGTTGACGACGAAGTCGCCGGAACACCGGTGTCCATGACACCGAGCATAGGGGGCGGACCGGACCGATCTCCAGGCAAACCGACGGCAATCCGTCACCCCCGGGGGTGGTCCGGTCACCGAACGTTCGATCTTGCCGAGTCGTTGCCGGAGCGGATGCCTGGAATGTCGGACCCCGGCGCGGCGACGATCCATGCATGACCGACATCGCCTCCGACCAGATCCCTGACGTGATCAGCCAGCTGGTCCTCCTCATCGCACCGACCAAGAAGGACCGGATCGGTCCGGACACCAAGCTCGTCAGCGAACTGAGCTACCACTCGCTCGCGATGGTCCAGCTGGGCCTCACCCTTGAGGACGTCTTCGAGTTCGACAGCCTCCCCCAGGAGCGCGCCTCGTCGTTGGAGACCGTCCACGAGATCGTCGAGCTCGTCCGGGAACTCCTGGACGAGGGCGAGGGCGCCCTGCCGACCGTCGACCACCTGGAGTCCATCGTCGTCCCGCTCGGCGGCGAGTGGCCGCCGGCGTCCTGACCGAGAGCCACCACCACCGATCCGACGCCGCGTCACCGCCCTCGGGCCAGGATCCGCCTGGCCCGGGGGCGGTGACGTGTCCCGAGTCGGTGTCCCGTCCGGGGGCGGTGACGTGTCCGCGGGCGGTGGCCCGTTCGGGGGCGACGGCCCGGCCGGCGGAGGCGGACCCGGGCTCCGCGGCCGAGCGGGCCCGGGAGGGCGGCTCAGGCCCCGGCGCGGAAGGCCAGCACGGTGTTGTGCCCGCCGAACCCCGCGCTCTGGGTGAGCGCCGCCAGCGGCCCGGCGGGCAGCGGGCGGGGCGTCACCCGCACCACGTCCAGGTCGATCGCGTCGTCCAGGTCGTCCACGTTGATGGTGGGCGGTGCGGTGCGGTGGTGCAGGGCCAGGACGGTGGCCACCGCGGCCAACGAGCCGGAGGCGCCGATCAGGTGCCCCGCGGACGACTTCACCGCCGACACGGCCGGCCGCACGCCGCCGAGCGCGCTCCTGATCGCCAGCGCCTCCGCCGCGTCGCCCACCGAGGTGGACGAGGCGTGCGCGCTGACGTGGCCGACCTCGGCCGGCTCCACCCCGCCGTCCGCGAGGGCGCGCCGGATGGCCCGCGCCATGCCCTCGCCCTCCGGGTGCGGGCGGGTGATGTGGTGCGCGTCGGCGCTCGACCCGGCCCCGGCGAACTCGGCGTAGATCCGGGCACCGCGCCGCCGGGCGTGCTCACCGGACTCCAGCACCAGCACGGCCGCGCCCTCGCCCAGGACGAAGCCGTCCCGCTTCTTGTCGAAGGGCCGGGAGGCGCAGGCCGGGGCGTCGTTGTTGCGGGACAGCGCCTTCATCGCCGCGAAGGCGGTGATCGCCATCGGGTTGATCACCGCCTCCGTGCCGCCGGCCACCACCACGTCGGCCCGGCCCAGGCGGATCAGGTCCAGCCCGGCCGCGATCGCGTCGGCGCCCGCCGCGCAGGCCGTCGACGGCGCGTGGGCCACCGCCGTGGCGTTGAGCTCCAGCGCGCACAGCGCCGCCGCCGCGTTGTTCATCAGCATCGGCAGGGTGAACGGCGAGACCCGGCGGGTGTCCCCGGCCCGGATCAGGTCGTGGGCCGGCAGCAGGGTGCTCAGGCCGCCGATGCCGCTGCCGATGACCACCGCGAGGCGTTCGGACTCCGGGTGTCCCGGCGCGCCCGCGGCCGCGTCGAAGCCCGCGTCCTGCCAGGCCTCGCGCTGGGCGAGCAGCGCGAACTGAGCGGACCGGTCGGTGCGCCGGGCCTGGACCCGGTCGATCAGCGGGGCCGGCTCCACGGCGGCCGGGGCGGCGATCCGCACCGGCAGGTCCTCGGCCCAGGGATCGGTGATCGCGACCGCCGCCGAGACCCCGTCGAGCAGTGCCTTCCAGGTGGACCGGGCGTCGCCGCCCAGCGGCGTGGTGGCGCCGAGCCCGGTGATGACGACGTCGTCGCGCTGCGCAGGCACGCGGCCCCTCCGATTCGTTCCGGTCGTTCTCGTGACGGCGGTCTGGTGCGGGCCGCGCGCCGTACGGGCCGGCGGCACGGCACTCCCCCGTGTCCGGGCCGCCGGCGGGTCCGTCCCGCGGGTCGTTCGGTGTCGGTGCCTGCGGTCAGTTGATGCCGACGAAGGCTTCCGGCTTGGCGAGCTGCTCGCTCAGGAACAGGTCGCGCAGCTTCGGGCTGAGCAGGCCGACCTGCCGCAGGATGTGGATCACCTGCTGGAACAGCAGCTGGCGGTAGCCGAACATCATCGGGTCGTTCATGGCGAAGGTGATGCCGGCCTCGACATCCAGCTCCATGCGCTCCCACACCTCGCGCAGCAGGAAGCGGCGGGACATCAGGAAGATCGACTCCAGCAGGAACTCCTCCCGCGCCGCGCGCTCCTTGCTGTTCATCTGCTCGTACATCCCGGTGAGCGAGACCACGCCGAAGCCGATGTGCCGCGCCTCGTCGCGGGCGATCATCCGGGTGATCTGGGTGATGATCGGCTCACCGAAGCCGGTGCCCGCCAGCCGGGTCGCCGCCAGGGCGAGGCCCTCGACGATCACCTGCATGCCGAGGTAGACGATGTCCCAGTCGGACTCCGACAACAGGTCGCGCAGCAGCGACTTGAGGCCCGGGTTGATCGGGTAGGAGTTGCGCAGCTTCTCGTCGATGTACTTGGCGTACGCCTCGACGTGCCGCGCCTCGTCGGCGACCTGGGCGGCCGCGTAGATCTTGGCCTCCATGTCGGGCACGGTCTCCACCAGCCGGGCGGTGGTGACCAGGGCGCCCTGTTCGCCGTGCAGGAACTGACTGATCATCCAGGACAGGTACTCCCAGCGGAACTGGTTGATCAGTTCCTCGGGAACCGGGCTGCCCGCTCCGCGGAAGTTCTGCAGTCCGGTGCTCTGCCCCTCGTCCAGGACCGAGCCGAACCGCACCTCGTGGTTCCAGTCGATATCCGTGGCGGCGTTCCACTGCGCGATCTTGCTCTTCTCGTAGAGCGCCCAGAGACGATTGTTGCGCTCGCCGTAGTTCCAGTTGAGATTGGCCTTGAACGCGGCGTCGACCTCCATCAGACTCTCCCTGGTCCGGTCCAGGGTGAACAGCACGGTTTCCCGTTCGTCGTGGAATTCGGTAGTCATCGCCGCCGGGCCCCTTCGGATTGACGTACTGCCACACGGACACTCTCGGGCGGGAGTCACGCGAAAACCTAGGCACTCACTGGGCAACTTGCAGGCATGACGAGTTGCCTGCGCCCCTGCCTGGAACAGCGGAGGTCCCCCTGGCGACACTGCACCGGAACACCGCCGGACGTTCCGCAATCCCGTGCACAGGAGCCAGTCGTATGGAGCCGAATTCCGTTCCCCGTCCGACCCGGCAGCTCACCGCCGAGTTCGAGGGGCTGCTGGGCGACCCGCTGGACCCGTCCGGCCCGTTCTCCTTCGCCGAGGTCGTGGAGCACGAGGAACTCGACGAGGTCCCGCCGGGCGCGGAGCGGCTGCTCCTGGACTGGGGGCTGCCGGAGCGGCTCGTCCCGGAGGTGGCCGGCGGGCGGATGCTCAACCTGGAGTCGGTCCTGGCGGTGACCCGCTCGCTGGCGCGCCGGAACCTCACCATGGCCGTGATGTTCGGCTCCAGCATGCTCGGCTGCCAGCCGGTGTGGCTGTGGGGGACGCCCGAGCAGCGGAAGCGGGTCGCCCAGGCGGTGACCGCGGGGGACAAGCTGTGCTTCGGCATCTCCGAGGCGGAGGTCGGCAGCGACCTGACCACCACGGCCACCACCGCCGTCCTCGACGGCGAGCACTACGTCCTGGACGGCGAGAAGTGGCCGGTCGGCAACGGCAACCGGGCCCGCTTCTACACCGTCCTGGCCCAGGGCCCGCGCGGACCGGTGCTGCTGCTGGTCGACAGGCAGGAACTGGACCCGGAGAGCATCGAACCGAAGCCGATCGTCCGCGCCCTGGGCCTGCGCGGCCACGACGTCAGCGGTGTCCGCTTCACCGCCGCCCGGGTGCCCGCCGCCGGCGCGGTCATCGGCCGGCCCGGCCGCGCGATGATCGACACCGTCCGCACCCTGCAGATCACCCGCACCGCGATCGGCGGCATGTCGCTGGGCAGCATGGACGCCGCACTGCGGATCGGACTGGACTACGCGCACGAGCGCAGGCTGTACGGCGCCGCGATCCACCGGATCCCGGTGGTCCGCCAGCACCTCGTCGACGCCCACCTGGACCTGCTGGTCTCCGACTGCGTGGCGATCCCGGTGGCCCGGGCCCTGACCCTCGCGCCGGCGCGGCTGGCCCTGTGGTCCTCCGTGGTCAAGTACCTGGTGCCGGTGATCGGCGAGGAGACCCTGGAGCAGATGTCCAAGGTCCTCGCCGCGCGCAGCTACCTGCGCGAACTGGTCGCCTCCGGCGCCTTCCAGAAGATCCGCCGGGACCACTGCATCACCTCGATCTTCGAGGGCACGACGCACGTCAACCTGTTCAACATCGCGACCCAGCTGGCCGCGCTGGCCCCGCTCGCGGACCGGCCCGCCGAAGGCTCCGGGGAGCTGCTGACCCGGCTGTTCGACCTCTCCGCCGAGGCGCCGGTCTGGGAGCCGGACGGCAACAGGCTGGTCCTGGCGACCAACGGGCAGGACGAGATCACCCGGGGCTGGGGCGCAGCCGTGGCGGAGCTGGCCCGGGTCGCCGCGGCCGAGTGCCCGCCGGGCCAGGCCGAGGACCTGGCCGGGGTGGTGGCCGAGCTGGACCGCCGCCGGGCCGCGCTGTACGGCCGCGTCGCCGAGCACGGCATCGAGGCGTCCTCGGTGGCCGGCTCGCGCACCGCCGAGGACCACTGCGTCTTCCACGCCGCGTCCTCCTGCGTGCACGTCTGGCTGCACAACCGGGGCGCCGCGCCGGACGCCGGCTGGCTCGTCCTGGTGCTGCGGCGGCTGCTGCAGCGCCTGGACCGGGACGTGGTGCTGGACGAGCGGGAGGCGTACCTGCCGGGGCTGGAGGCCGTCATGGAGGAGTGCCGGGTCAGCCGGCGCTACTTCGGCCTGGAGGCCGTGCTGGAGCACGGTGCCCGGGGCTGATCCGGGAGCGCGGGGACGGCGCGCCCGGCGCAGGCCGGGAAGCGCGGGGAAC
>NZ_JBHWCL010000226.1:0-11419 GCF_042735125.1 Kitasatospora sp. NPDC059599
AAGGAACGGACGCTTCCTTCGGACTGCCTTCCAGCAGGCCCTCCGGGCTTCGTTCTTTCGTGTTTCCAGCTTATCAGATGTTTTCCGCTCCGTTTCCGGGGCTTAGTTCATCCAACTCGCCGGTGTCTTCCGGGGCTTGACGCCCTGTCCGACGTTTCAAACTCTAGCCGATCCGTACTCCGAAAAGCGAATCCGCCGCAATCCGATAAAACGAGCACGCCAAACAGGAACCGAGCCGCGACGCAGAAATGCGAACGCAACCCAGCCCGAACCTGGGAAGTGGTGTTTCAGAGGATTGGCTGCCTCGGGACCGTCCGCGCTGGTGCGTGTCCGGTGCTCCCTGCCAGGCAGCTCGAAGAACACTAGACCTCTGGGGTGACCGAGTCAAGCGCCGCAAGTGGATTTTCGGCTACCGCATCCGCCGGCAGGTGGAAGGCCAGGACCGCGACGTCGTCGTCGTGTTCCGAGGTCACCCCCATGGCCCTCAGCAGCCGCGCGCAGATCACGTCCGGGGCGCCGATCGCACCGGTCAGGGTCCGGGCGAGGAGGTCCAGGCCCTGGTCGATGTCCTCGTCGCGGCGTTCGACGAGGCCGTCCGTATAGAGGACGCCGGTGGTGCCGGGGAGCAGGCGGAGGGTGTGGGACACGTGCAGGCCGTCGCCGGTGCCGAGCGGGGGGCCGTTCTGTTCCTCGCTGCGCAGGATGGTGCCGTCGGGGCAGCGCAGCAGCATCGGGAGGTGGCCGGCCGAGGCGTAGGAGAGGGTGCGGCGCCGCGGGTCCCAGACGGCGTAGGTGCAGGTGGCGATCTGGTTGGCGTCGATCTCCATGGCGAGGCCGTCGAGCAGGCGCATCACTTCGTGCGGGGGCAGGTCGAGCCTGGCGTAGGCGCGGACGGCGGTGCGCAGCTGGCCCATGACGGCGGCGGCCCGCAGGCCGCGGCCCATCACGTCGCCGATGACGAGTGCCGTCCGTCCGCCGTCGATGGCGATGACGTCGTACCAGTCGCCGCCGACGGCGGCCTCGGCGCCGCCGGGCTGGTAGGTGGCGGCGACCCGCAGGTCCGCGGGCTGGTCGAGCTTCTGCGGGAGCAGGCTGCGCTGGAGGGTGACGGCGGCCTCGCGCTGGCGGCGTTCGGCTTCGCGGAGCCGGGCGGCGGCGAGGACCTGGTCGGTGACCTCGGCGGCGAAGATCAGGACGCCGGTGGGCGGGCCCTCGACGGGGGCGTCGCCGGTCTCGCCGGGGCCGAGCGGGACGCAGGAGACGTTGTAGTAGCGGTTGCCGGTGAGGCCGAGGATGCAGCGGGCCTTGACGCTGCGCGGGCGGCCGCCGCGGATGACCTGGTCCATGAGGGGCAGGACGCCCATGGTGCCGAGTTCCGGGAGGGCCTCGCCCGCGGGCAGGCCGGTGGGGCGTTCGCCGAAGAGTTCGCGGTAGGCGCGGTTGGCGTAGCCGAGCTGGTGGAGCGGGCCGTAGGTGACGGCGACCGGGGCGGGGATGCGGTTGAGGACCTCGCGCAGGTTCTGGGGTTTGTGCGGGTCGAGGAGTTCGGCGGCGGCGGTGGTGGTGGGGCTGGTCGGGTCACGGGGGCTGGGCACCACGACGCCGTCGGCGCAGGGCACGCCCTCGTCGGTGCCGGCCCCGGCGGACGGGGTGGCACGCCAGGGGACTCCGGTGAGCCGCGCGCTCCAGCGCATGAGGTTCAAACGACGGCCGCTTCCTCGTTTTCCAGGCATATCATCACTTTTTGTGTACGCGGCGGCACACGGGGTAATGACCAGGTCGGGCTGATCCTGTCAGGCGGAGGCCCGATTCCGGAAGTCGCGCGCCCGGCGTGGCCGTCCGATCGACATCCGACCCGGGCCGGCGGGGACCGTCAGCGGGGCGCATCCGGTCCGGTGTCGGACGGCCGGCCTAACGTCGGGCCGAACCCACCTTCGAAGGCCGAACGCGGGTTCTCCATCGCGCCCAGCGAGACCGCCTCCCGGGAGAACACTCCGCCCAGCACCCAGTCCACCAGCACCCGCACCCGGCGCTCGGCACTCGGCAGCCGCCGCAGGTGCCGCGCCCGGTGCAGCCACCAGGCCCGCCGGCCGGTGAGCTTGCCGCCCCGCCGGGTGTGCGCGACGGCCCGGCCCGGACCGAGCGAGGTCGAGCAGGCGGCGGGGCCGGGCTCGTACGCGGCCAGTCCCGGCGCGTGCGGACCGCCGTCCAGGGCCACCGCGATGTTGCGGGCGAGCAGCTCGGCCTCGGCGAAGGCGTGCTGGGCGTTGGGCGCGCAGGGGGCGCCGTCCGCACGGGGATCCGGCACGGCCGCGCAGTCGCCGGCCGCCCAGACGCCGGGCAGGGCGCGACCGTCCGGTCCGACCGCCTGCAGGGTGGCGAGGCAGCGGACCCGGCCGAGGGTGTCCAGCGGCAGGTCGGTGTCGCGCAGCAGCGGGGACGGCCGGACGCCCGCCGTCCAGACCAGGGTGCGGGCGCCGAAGCGGCTGCCGTCGGAGAGCGCGACGACCCGGTCGACCGCGGACTCCAGGGTGGTGCGCAGGCGGATGTCCACGCCGCGTTCGCGCAGTTCGCCGAGGGTGTGCTCGGCGAGCTCGGGTGCCTCCTCGGCGAGGATCCGGTCGGTCGCCTCGACCAGGACCCAGCGCAGGTCCTCCGCACGGACGTTGTGGTAGCCGCGCACGGCGGCGCGGACCATGTCCTCCAGCTCCGCGAGCGCGCCGACGCCCGCGTAGCCGGCGCCGACGAAGACGAAGGTGAGCGCGGCCTGGCGCAGCGCGGGGTCGCGGGTGGCGGAGGCGAGGTCGAGCTGTTCCAGGACGTGGTTGCGCAGGCCCACCGCCTCGCCGACGGTGGAGAAGCCGAGGCCGTACTCGGCGAGGCCCGGCACCGGCGCCGTCCGGGAGACCGAGCCGGGGGCCACCACCAGGACGTCGTAGGGCAGTTCGATCGGCGCGGGGGGTTCGCCGGGGCCCGCGGCGTCGGCCAGGGCGCGGCGGGCGGCGTGTTCGATCCGGGTGATCCGGGCGGTGATCACCCGACAGTCCGGCAGGACCCTCCGCAGCGGGACGACCACGTGTCTCGGGTCGATCGAGCCGGCCGCGACCTCGGCCAGCAGCGGGTGGTAGGTGAAGTAGGCCTGGGGCTCGACGACGGTGATCTCCACCTCGCCGCGCCGCAGCCGCTCCCGCAGGCCGCGCTGGAGGTGGAGTGCGGTGGCCGTACCGGCGCAGCCTCCGCCGGCGATCAGGATCCTGATGGTGCACCTCCTGCCGATGTGACGTCTCGTCCCGGCCCCTCGGCCGGGGGTGTCCCCCCATCACGCCCCCCTATGAAGGACCGGCAGGGGTGGTCTTGTCCACAGTCCGTACGGGGCGGGTTGCGACGCGAGTGGCCGCCGTGGCCAGTTGTGCTTCCTGGGCGACTTTCTGACGCACTTTCGGCCGCGAAGAGCCGTGAACTATGGTCGGATTGTGTACCGGGGCGGCCGCCGCCATGACAATCGGCGGCGACGCACCGTGGAGCGGCCACTACGGCCAGTTCCAGCGTTGGCGTGAGAACCCGACTGGGGCACAGTCATCCGGGGAAGGTTAGTTCCCGGACAGGGCCCCGGACGGTGCCGACGCGCCGAGCCGGACGTGGACCCGGCACGGCGGCACGAACCGTGGTCACCGGAACGGGACGGGCGGCACGAGCGATGGGTCATCGGGTCATTTCTGACGGGCTGAGCTGCACCGGGGGGTGCGGGGGCGGGCGACGACAGGGTCCGGATTCGGACGCCTGCGGGGGAGAGTTGGGATGATGGATCAGGAGCAGGTGTTGGGGCGGACGGGCGCACCGCAGGCCGGGCCGGGCGTGGTGCCCGAGCAGCGCGGCCCGGTGGACCTCCCGGCGCAGACCGGGACGGTGCAGGTCGGCGTGGTCCAGGCCGCCGTCCCGTACCGGAGCGAGCCCGCACAGGCCACCGTGCCGGTGCCCGGGGCCCGGCTGCGGGTGGACGCCCGGCGGAACCTGGAGAGCGTGCTGCGGGCGGCCCGCGAGGTGTTCGGCGAGTTCGGCTACGGCGCGCCGATGGAGGAGGTCGCGCGTCGGGCCGGCGTCGGGGTCGGCACGGTCTACCGGCGGTTCCCGAGCAAGGAGGTGCTGGTCCAGCGGATCGCGGCCGAGGAGGTGGCGTGGCTGACCGCGCAGGCCCGCGAGTCGCTGTACGGCGGCGACGGCGCCTGGGACGCGCTGGCCGGCTACCTGGCCCGGGCCGTGAGCAGCGGCGCCGGACGGCTGCTGCCGCCGGAGGCGTTCCGGTACGCGGAGGAGCTGGGCCGGGTGCCCGGGCAGCGGGCCCCGGAAGCGCCCGCGGCGGTCCGCTTCGACCTGCGCGGCGAGGAGGCCCGCTCCGGCGGGACGGCCGAGCCGTCGGCCGCCGACGCCGATCCCCGGCTGCTGCTCCAGCTGCTGGCCGCGCTGGTGGCGCGGGCCGGTGCGGCGGGCGAACTGCGGCCGGGCGTCACGGTGTCGGACGTGGTGCTGGTGCTGACCGCCTCGGTGCCCGTGCACGCGGCCCGGCCGTCGGTCTCGACCCCGGCGCCGGTCGGGTTCTCGCCGGTCTCTCCGCAGACGGACGGTCAGGCGCTCGCCGGTCCCTCGGACCGGCTGCTGCAGATACTGCTGGACGGTCTGCGGGCGCGCTGACGCCCGGTGCCGGGTGCGCTCGCCGCGCCCGGCGGGTGCGGGAGTTGGAGGATCACCGGCGCGCGGGACAGGAGCGCGCGCCGGGTGCGGGCGTCGCACGACCCGGCGCCGCACGCTGGGCGAACACACCCGCGACGGCCCACGGAAGAGTGGGGAACGGCCGGTCCGGCTACCGCCGGTCCCTGCGCTATGCCATCCTTTGCCCGTGGTTGGAGCCAATGTCCGAATGCGCGCCCTTCGCGCGCCGTCGGCGCCGTACGACGGGGAACCTTGCGCCTACGCACTCCCGCGCGCCCTGCCACACTACGGGGGCTGTCGTGGAATCTGGGGTCCGTTGTGAGCGCCGAGGAACAGAACGACTACGGGTACGGGCTCGACTTCGGAGGCCTCCCCGGTAGTACCGCCGAAGGGTCCGCCGCGGGCCCCGGCGGGGTCGGCGGTCCGGGTGGCGTCGGCGGGCACGGCGTCGGCGGGCACAGCGTCGGCGGCGGACGCGGCGGCGGTCCGGCCCAAGTGCCGGGCGGCACACCGGGTTCGGCCGCCGGACACGTCCCCGACCAGGCCGGGATGCCCAGCCGCGAATCGCTCTCCGCCTCCGCCGCCGCGCTGCCCTCCGGCCGGGTGCCCGGCCAGGCCCCCGCGGGCCGGGGCGGCGTCGCCCCCGAGGCGTTCGTCGGCGAGCCGTTCGGCGGCGGCCGGCGGCCCGCGCGCCCGACCGTGCCCGCCCCCGCCGACCCCGTGGACGGCGAGCGCCCTCCCTCGGACGCCGAGTTGACCGCCCGGGTGCGGGCCGGCGACGACACCGCGTACGAAGAGATCTACCGCCGGCACGCCGAGTCCGTCCGCCGCTACGCCCGCACCTGCTGCCGGGACAACTTCACCGCCGAGGACCTCGCGGGCGAGGTCTTCGCCCGGACCCTGCAGGCGCTGCGGTCGGGCAAGGGACCGGAGTTCGCCGTCCGTGCGTACCTGCTGACCGCCGTGCGCAACGTCGCGGCCGCCTGGCACCGCAGCGAGCGGCGCGAGCAACTCGTCGACGACTTCGCCGTCTTCGCGCAGACCTCGGCCGCCGTCGTCGACCTCGACCTGGCCGACCCGGGCGCCGACGCCTGGGCGATGGCGATGGCCGACCAGCGGATGGTCATGCAGGCCTACGCCGAACTGCCCGAGGACGACCGGGTGGTGCTCTGGCACACCGAGGTCGAGCGGGAATCCCCCAAGACCGTCGCCGTGATGCTCGGCAAGACCGCCAACGCCACCGCCGTCCAGGCCCACCGGGCCCGCGACCGGCTCGCCGCCGCGTTCCTCCAGGCGCACGTCTCCGGCAGCCAGGACCGGGCGTGCGAGGCCTACGCCAACCGGCTCGGGGCGTACGCCCGCGGCTCGCTGCGCAAGCGGGCCTCGGCGGAGGTCGGGCGGCACCTCAAGGAGTGCGACCGCTGCACGGCGGCCTGCCTGGAACTGACCGAGATCAACACCGGCCTGCGTGCGCTGCTGCCCGGCGGCGTGCTCGTCTGGATCGGCCTCGGCGGCTTCGGTGCCGCCGCGGCCGCGGTCGGCGGTGTCGCCGCGGTCGGCGGTGCGGCGGCCGGGACCGCGGCGGCGACCGCCGGGTCCTCCGGCGCGGCGGCCGGCTCCACTGCGGCCGGTACCGCAGCCGGCGCGGGTACGGCTGGGTCCGGGGCCGGTGCGGGCGCCGGTGCGGCCGGTGCCGGTACGGCCTCCGGCGCCGGTGGCGGCGCCGCCGTGGCCGGCGAAGGCCTGGGCGCCGCCGCCAAGGCCGGGATCGCCGCCGCCGTCGCGGTGGCCGCGGCCGCCGTCGCCGCGTACGCGCTGACCGGCTCGTCCGAGCCGCAGACCCCGGCCGCCGCTCCCCCGGCCGCCGGCGCCCCGGCCGTCCCGTCCCCGGTACGGCCGGCACCTCCGGCACCCGTCCCCGCGTCGCCCCCGCCGCCCGCGCCCGGCACTCCGGGTCCGGCGCCGGAACAGCCCGCGCCGGCCCCGGAACAGCCCGCGCCGAGCCCCAGTGCGAAGCCGACCGCCAAGCCCACGCAGGCCCCGCCCGCCCCCCGGGCCTCGAAGCCCGCCACCCCGGCACCCAGCAGCCCCCCGGCCCCCGGGCAGACCCCGACTCCCCCGGTCGTGCCCCTGCCGACCCTGCCGCCGGTTCCCACGCCCGAGGTGCCCGTCGTCCCGACGCCCACCCTGCCGCCGGTGCCGACGCCGACCGCCACCCCGCCCTCACCCCCCGCGCCCACCGACTTCTGGGCGGACGTGCTGCCCGTGGTCAAGCCCGGCGGGAACCGGGTGCCGCCGTCCGGACCGAGCATCCGGCAGAAGGGCAGCGACGGCTTCTGGCAGCGCGTCGGCGGCTGGATCAGCGGCGACTACCACCGGCACGCCCTCACCGTGCACGCCCAGGCGACGACCCTGATCGACCTCAACCGCAGCTGCACGTCCTTCGACGCGGTGGCCGGGGTGGACGACGCGACGCTCTCCCCGGGCGGGGTGGTCTTCTCCGTCCAGGGCGGCGACGGCCGCACCCTGTGGCGGTCCGGGACGCTCGCCGCCGGTGACGGGGCGGTGCCGGTGCACGTGCCGCTGGCCGGGCAGAACTCGATCCGGCTGGTGGTCACCCCGGCGCACGGGGTCTGGTCGGCGCTGAACCTCGCGGACTGGGCCGAGGCCCGCTTCAGGTGCTCCTGAGGCGGGCCCCGGGGCGGTGACCGGCGTGGAGCGCGGTCAGACGGCGCAGACGCCGTCCGCGCAGCCCTCCCCGGCCGGGGCGACCTGCACCGGGGCCGGCCGGCGCTCGCCGATCTCGGCGGCGACCTGGTCCAGCACCTTGCGGAAGGTCCCGGCGTCCTGGCCGCCCTGGACCGCCCACTTGCCCTCGAACACGAAGGTCGGCACGGCACTGATGCCGAGCTCCCGGCCCTCGGCCAGCTGGGCCTCGACCTCGGCGGTGCCCTCGTCGCCCGCCAGGTAGGCGGTCACCCGGTCCCGGTCCAGACCGGCCGCCACGGCGACGTCGGCCAGGGCGGCGCGGTCGCCGACGTCGACGCCGTCGGTGAAGTGCGCCTTGAGCAGCGCCTCCTTCAGCCGCCCCTGGACCGCCGCGCCGTACTCGGCCTCGGCGAGGTGCAGCAGGCGGTGGCCCAGGAGGGTGTTGGCGTGCAGTGCGGCGTCGAAGTCGTACGTGATGCCCTCGGCCAGGCCCAGCTCGGCCACCCGGGCGTCCATCGCCACGGACTGCGGGCCGTAGCGGTCGGCCAGCCAGGCGCGGTGCGGGCTCGCCGTCGCGGGGGCGTCCGGGACCAGCTGGTACGGGCGGTAGACGACCTCGACCTGCTCCCGGCCCGGGAAGTCCGCGAGGGCCTGCTCGAAGCGGCGCTTGCCGATGTAGCACCAGGGGCAGGCGATGTCGGACCAGATCTCGACCTTCATGCGGGGGTCTCCAGGGGGCGTCTTGTCAGAAGTGGACGAGATGGGTGAACGATGAACCATCTCGGTACATTCCCGACAACTCCCTGACCTGCCGGTTCACCCCGCGGGCGGCGCCGGGACCACCAGGACCGGGCACGCCGCGTGGTGCACCAGCGCAGAACTCACCGAGCCCAGCAGCAGCCGGGCGAAGCCCCCGTTGCCCCGGGTTCCGACCACCAGCGTGTGCTGCCGGGTCGCCGCCTCCAGCAGCACCTCGATGACGTTGCCCAGCACCACGTGCAGCGACATCTGCCCCTCGAACGGGGCGGGGCGCTGCCGCTGCACGGCGGTCACCGAGCGGCGCAGCCCGTCCGCCGTGCTCTCGACCAGCGTCTCCACGCTCTCCCGCACCAGCTCCGCCATGCCCGGCGGGTAACCGGCCGGCGCCGGGTTCACCACGGCCAGCACGTACAGCGGCAGGCCGAACAGCTCGGCCTCCGTCATCGCCCGGTCCAGCGCCCACAGCGACCCGTCCGACCCGTCGCACGCCGCCAGCACCCCCGCCGGCCGCCCCGTCGGCGGCCGCCCGAGCACCGATAGCACCACGGGCACGTCCCGCCCCGCGCTCCCACCGGCCACCGCACACCCTCCTCGCCCGGGATCCACAACCCCGCCATCATGGCCCGCCCCGCCGACGCCGCGGCCGCCACCGCGCCGAGAGGAGGCGACGGGCGCCCGGGGGCGCGTCCCGGCCGTCAGGGACCGAGCGCCGGGGGCTCGGGGTGCGGGAGCCCGGTCCAGCAGGCGCCGTGGCGGCGGGCGCGGACGCGGCGGAGCCAGAGCTCGGTGGAGACGAGGTCGGCGAGGCCCGCGAGGGCGGCCGGGGAGAGGGGATCGGCGGAGCGGGCGAGACCGGCCCGGACGGCGGGGAGGTCGATGAGGCCGGCTTCGGCGAGGAGGGGGGCGTCGAAGAGTTCGGCGAGGCCGTCGGCGGCGAGGCGCAGGCCGGCGCGGGCGGGGGCGGTGCGGTCGGGTCGGGGGCCGCGGCCCCAGTCCGGGGGCAGGTCGGTACGGCCGGCACCGGTGAGGACGGCGCGCAGCAGGGCGTGCCGGGCGCCGGGCTGGAGGCGGACGTCGTCGGGGAGCAGCCGGGCGGCGCGGACGACCTGGTTGTCGAGGAAGGGTGCGTGCAGCCGTTGGCCGGGCTGTTCGGCGGCGTGGACGAGCGTGCGGAAGGAGCGCGCCTGACGGTAGAGGGCGTGCCGGGCTCGGTGCGCGCCGGGGTGTTCGTCGGGCGCCGGTTTGCGCGCCGCCACCCGGAGTCGCAGGGCCACCGAGGAGAGTGCCTCGTCGGAGAGCCAGCGGGCCGCCGGTCCGGGCACGCACCAGGCGAGGTCGACGGCCGAACGGCTCCCGGCCGTCCCGCCGCCGTCCGGGACGTGGCGGGCGGTCAGTCTGGCGGCGGCCTCGTCCAGCGCCTCCGCGTAGCGGACCCGGGAGAGCCGGTGGGCGGCCAGGACCACGGTGAGCGGGGTGCGCAGCGCACCGGTCAGGACGCCCGCGGCGGCCCGGTCGGCCCCGGCCAACGCGGCGACCGGGGACAGCAGTTCACGCGGGCGGCCGGCCCGGATGAGGTCGGCGAGGCGGGCCGGGTGGCCGTCGAGGACCTGGCGGGCGCCGTAGCCGGTGAGGTGGTCGGTGCCGCCGGCGTCGAAGCGGGCCTCGGCCCGCGCGGCGGCGACGAGTTCGGGCCCGGGTTCGTCGGTGAGCCGGCCGGCCTGCGGGTCGGTGCGCAGTCCGGCGTACGGGAGGGTGCCGGGGTCGGGGTCGAGCACGGTGTGCCGCAGTCGCGGGGTGTCGGGGGCGAGGACGAGGGTGGCCGGGGGCTCGGTCTCGCCGAGCGTGACGGCGGCCAGCTGTTCGGGGGCGGCGGGGGCCCGGGGCGCGGCGCGGGCCCAAGAGCCCTTGACCGCGCCGTTCCTGGCCCAGGTGGCCGCTGCGGCCTCCGCGGCCCCCGGCGCGGCGTCGGCCCCCGCCGTCCTGCGGGCCGGGACGGTCGCCGCGGGCACCGGTGGCAGCGGGACGGCGGCGGCGAGCAGGGCGACGGTGGCGGAGGCCGTGCCGTACGAGAGGTCGACGCCGAGCCGGGCCCGGCCGGCGGGGTCGGGGACCGGTGCGGTGGTGCGGACCCGCGAGCGGACGGACTCCAGCAGGGCGCGGGTGAGTTCGCGGACGGCGGGCGCCTCGTCGCGGGGCTGCTCGGCGGAGGCCGGACCGTCGTAGGCGGACAGGTACGGACGGCCGCCGCGGATCCCGAGCACGTGGCCGGGCGGCACCTGCTGGACGCCCAGGTACGGGGTGCCGGTGCCGAGCGCCTCGGGGGACTCGGGGCAGGCGAGGCGGGCGGCGAGGTGGCCGGTGTCCAGCGCGGCGCCGACCAGGTCGGCCAGCGGCAGGGCGGCGGTGGCGTAGGCGGTGCCGTTGCCCCAGGGGGTGTGGAACACGGGCCGGGCGCCGGCGAGGTCGGTGAGCAGCAGGGTGGAGCGGGTGCCGGAGCGCAGCACGACGGTGTAGCTGCCGGGCCAGGCGGTCAGGTGGCGGACGGCGCCGCCGCGGGCGGCGGCGAGACCGGCGGCGAGTTCGGCGTCGGTGGCGCCGCAGTGGCCGAGGACGGCGAGCCGGGTGGTGGCGGGGGTGTCCTCGACCGGGTCGGGAGCGGTGGGCCCGGTGCGGACCACCGCGGGCGCGCCGGGGCGGAGGGTGGCCAGGCGGATCTCCTCGGGGCGCCAGTCGCCGACGGCCCAGAGCGGGTCGGGGCCGCCCCACAGGGGGCGCGCGGCGATCGGTGCGACCGCGCCGAACCCCTCGTGCACGGGTGCACCCGCCCGGGCCGCGCCCGTGCACCAGCCCGTCAGCCACCGCATCGTGCCTCCACCGGACGAGGACCTGCATCCGCGCGGCGCGTCCGCCGCCGGGCGGGCGGCCGGGTGGGGTGTGCCGTGGCGGCCCGCGCGCGTCCGGACGTGCCCCGCGAGCCCGACGCGTCGTCAGGGACATCGTGCCACCGCTCGGCGTCACCGTGGCCGGTGTTGCGGGTTCCGGTTCGGGGTGACCGGCCCGGGGCGGGGCGCGACGGTGCCCGGCGGTGGGTGCGACGGTGTCCGGCGGGCGGCCGGCGGTGGGCGGGGCGGTGTCCGGCGGGCGGCCGGCGGTGGGCGCGACGGTGTCCGGCGGGCGGCCGGCGGTGGGCGGGGCGGTGTCCGGCGGGCGGCCGGCGGTGGGCGGGGCGGTGTCCGGCGGGCGG
>NZ_JBHWCL010000227.1:0-10895 GCF_042735125.1 Kitasatospora sp. NPDC059599
GGCCCGGCGGGCGCGGCCGGAGGCGGCGGAGCCTGCACGGGCGCGGCCTGCACCGGAGCCGCGACCTGCGCCTCCGGTGCCGGCACGGCCACGGGCGGCGCGGCCACGGGCTCGGCCACCGACACCGGCACGGCCGCCGGAACGCCCACGGGGGCCGTCCCCGGCACCGTTCCCGGCACCATCGCCGGCGTGGCGAACCCGCCCGCCGCCGCCCGCCGCTCCAGCTTGTCCAGCCGCGCCTGCAGCGACAGCTCGTCGCTGTACGCGCCGGGCAGCATCACCCGGGCGCAGATCAGCTCCAGCTGCAGCCGGGGCGCGGCGTTGCCGCGCATCTCGGTCAGCCCGGTGTTGACGATGTCCGCGGCCCGGCTCAGCTCGGCCGCGCCGAACGCGTCCGCCTGCGCCTGCATCACCGCGATCCGGTCCGCGGGGGCGTCGATCAGCCCCTTCTCCCCGGCGTCCGGCACGGTGGCCAGGATCACCAGGTCGCGCAGCCGCTCCAGCAGGTCGGCGACGAAGCGGCGCGGGTCGTGCCCGCCCTCGACCACCCGGTCGATCACCTGGAACACCGTCGCCCCGTCGTGCGCGGCGAAGGCGTCCACCACCTCGTCCAGCAGCGCGGAGTCGGTGTACCCGAGCAGCGAGGTCGCCATCTGGTAGGTCACGCCGCCCTCGCCGGCGCCGGCCAGCAGCTGGTCCATGACCGACATCGAGTCACGCACCGAGCCCGCCCCGGCCCGGACCACCAGCGGGAACACCGGGTCCTCGACCTGGATGGCCTCGCGGCCGCAGACGTCCGCCAGGTAGTCGCGCAGCGTGCCGGGCGGGACCAGCCGGAACGGGTAGTGGTGCGTCCGGGACCGGATCGTCCCGATCACCTTCTCCGGCTCGGTGGTCGCGAAGATGAACTTGAGGTGCTCCGGCGGCTCCTCCACCACCTTGAGCAGCGCGTTGAAGCCGGCCGAGGTCACCATGTGCGCCTCGTCCAGGATGAAGATCTTGTACCGGCTGTGCACCGGCGCGAAGAAGGCCCGCTCGCGCAGCTCGCGCGCGTCGTCCACACCACCGTGCGAGGCGGCGTCGATCTCGATCACGTCGATCGAGCCGGGCCCGCCGGTCGCCAGGTCACGGCAGGACTGGCACTCCCCGCAGGGCGTGGGCGTCGGCCCCTGCTCGCAGTTCAGGCAGCGGGCCAGGATGCGCGCGCTCGTCGTCTTGCCACAGCCGCGCGGCCCGCTGAACAGGTACGCGTGGTTGACCCGGTTGTTACGCAGGGCCTGCTGGAGCGGAGCGGTCACGTGCTCCTGCCCGATGACCTCCGCGAAGGTCTCGGGGCGGTAGCGGCGGTACAGGGCTAGGGACACACCACCGACGATATCGGGACGGGCCGACAAACGCGTCGCCCCTCACTCCCCCACGCCCGCCCAAGGGCCCCCGGGGGAACGCAAAGACCCCTCGTGCACCCGCCAGAGCTCTCTTACCCTTGCTGCCTTCCGGCCCTGGGGGGGTTCAGAGAGATGACGCCGCACGAGGGGCTGACCCCCACAGTACCGGATCCCGGCCCCGACGATCCACAGGCCACCCCGACCCCGGGCCTGCGGGATAGGTGGTCGCGACCACCCCGAAACATGTACTAAGCTCTCCCACGGAGGATTCGCCTAGAGGCCTAGGGCGCACGCTTGGAAAGCGTGTTGGGAGCAATCCCTCACGAGTTCGAATCTCGTATCCTCCGCCTTTGATCGAAGGCCCGGACCGCTGTGAAGCGGTCCGGGCCTTCGTCGTCCCGTGGTCGCGGTCTCTGCCGTCAGCTGGACCGACTCCACGTCGCCATCTGTTCCCGGAAGGTCGGGCAGCTGACGATGTCCGTCTTGCTGCACTGGAGGGCATGGGTCAGGAGCTGGTGGGCGTGGTCGAGATCGACCATGCGCTGCTCGATCTCGGCGACCTTGGCGCGGATCATCGCCTGCCTGCGCGGCTGGTCCTGCTGGAACTCCCTGACCTCGGCCAGGCTCAGCCCGGCTTGCTGGAACTTGCGCAACAGCACGATCCGCTCCGCGGCCTGCGGCGGATAGCGCCGCTGCCCACTCTGCCGTTCGGGCGGAGGCAGCAGGCCGTGGCGTTCCCAGAACCGGATGGCCGACGCGGGAACGTCGGTGATCTCGGCGAGCTGACCGATCGTCATGCGCACGCTTCGCCCCTCCCCTTGCTCTCGTCATCTCGTCGTACCGGCCCGACGCTTGACTTGAACCTTAGTTCAAGTCGCAGAGTGGCCGGCACGTGCAGCAGCGGCGAACCGGCCGCCGCCGACAGAGAATTGGGAGATGAAGAGATGACAGACGCACCTGAAGTGACGAGCCGGGCCCACCAGCTCGTCGAGGCTGCCCGGCAGCTCTTCGTGGCGGGGGTGATGTCGCACTCCGGACACGCCAACCTGAGCGTCAGGCTCGACGCCGACCGCTTCCTGCTGACCCCGGGATTCGTCCGCGACCTGGAACCCCACCAGCTGGCGACCGTCGGTCTCGACGGGCAGGTCCTGGAAGGAGAACTGCGCTCCGTCAGCGTCGAGATCATCGCCATGCACAGCGTCGTCTACCGCGCCCGCCCGCACGTGGGCGCGATCATCCACACCCACTCACCCGCCGCGACGGCCTTCGCGGTGGCCCACCGGCCGCTGCCGTGCCGCACCGAACCGATGCTCCGCTTCGGACAGCCCGAGGACGTACCGGTGGTGCCCTGGGGGCCGCGCGGGTCGGACGTGTCGGTCCGGGGCATCGCCGACGTCCTGGAACGACGCCCGACGACGGCCGCGGTCCTCCTGGCCAACCACGGGCTGCTGGTGTTCGGCGCGGACGCGGCGGCTGCCGGCCACCTCGTGGTGGCGATCGAGGAAAGCGCCGAGGCCGAGATCGCCGCCGCGGCGATCGGCGGGGCCGTGGACTTCCCCGAGGGCGCTCTGGAGGCCGTCCGGGCCTCGATAGCACGGGTCTCGTCATGACCGACCACACCTTCGTCGAGCGTTCCGAAGCCCTGCGGGACCGCTACCGCACGACGCTCGGAGCCGTCCCGGGCGCGGTGGAGGACCGTCTGCGGGTGGCCCAGGCCTTCGGCCGGCTCCCCACGGAGGAGGCGTTCACGGCCCTGCGCCACATCGTGCTGGCCGACAGCCCACTCGGTGGTCGAGTGCAGCAGTTGGTCCACTTCGGGCAGCTGCTGGCTCTCGGTCGGGCGGAACCGGCCCGGATCCACGCCCGGGGAGCACTCCACGCGGGCGCCGGCATCGCCGACCTCATCGGAGTCGCCGAGACCGCGCTCATCACCTCGGGCACGCCGGCCTACGCGCTCGGCATCGAGATCATCGTCGAACTCCTGCAGGACGACGACGGCCGGGCCGACTGACCACCGAACAGGTGACGCAGGGCGCGCGAAGTCGCTGTCCTCTGCCCGGGGCTGGTCGAGCAACGGGCCCCACGACTCCTCCCGGCCGAAGGCGCGGCGGATGGCGCAGCTCGCCCGGAGTCTGCTGATGGACCCGGGAGAGCCCGGTCTTCGAGGCCACCAGCGCCCCGGGCACCTGTTTCGGCGCATGGCCCGGCCCGGCCCTGGTCTCAGTTCTGGTCTCGTTCACCCCCGTCCGGCTGGGTTCGGCCGCTGCCCAACGGTTCGCTTCCCCGCAGGTCAGAACACGTACGGACGCTGGCGGACAGGGTTCGGGAGAATTGGAAAGCGTATTGGGAGCAATCCCTCACGAGTTCGAATCTCGTATCCTCCGCCTCTGCCAGCCATGGCAGCACGAAGGCCCCGACCGGTTCGCCGGTCGGGGCCTTCGTCGTTCTCCGGTCCGCCGTCGTCCGGGCAGGCGGCCGTACCGGGGCCGACCGATGATGGAGATCCGGGGGCCCGCGACGTTCGAGGGCGGCGTATGGCTGTAGGGCATGTCCCTACGGCCGCGGGCCGGGTGTGTCACTCGCGTGACCATTCGGCCTCGGCCAGGGGCCGGCCGGCGATGTCGGCCCCGTCCCAGAGAAGGATCCTGATCGCCCGGGGTCCGGGCACGGGCCGGGAGAGCGTGCGTACGAACACCTCCCGCAGGTGGTTGGCCGCCTGCTGGGGCGGCCCGTCGTACTCCAGCGGGTCCTGTGGGGGAGCCCCGTCCTGCCGGGACCACCGGCCGTCGTCGTCCTGTGTCTCCAGAACCCATCGGTAGTGCCGCATCCTGGCCTCCCGTGCCGACGATCCCGCCCCCGGACACGACTGTATGGGCGGGGCCGATCGACAGCGACCGGTGATCCGCCCGCCCACCGCAGAGCAGTCGGCCGCCGTCGGGGCGCGCGGTTCCCCCGGAACGGATCGTCGTCAGTACTCGGAGCCGCTTCGCAGGTAGGTGCCCGCGACCTGGAGCCATGCCCCGGGGCTGAAGCACGCCTCGATCCGGTGCGGCGTGTCCTCGAAGACCCGCAGGATGCGCAGCGCGCCGCTGGCGTGCAGGTCGTACTCGAAGGTGACGCCGTCGTCCGCGCCGTCCTCGTACTGCAGGTCCAGCGGCCCCTTCGAGGGTTCCGCCGGCGCCCGGGCGTCGGCCGAGAGTTTCACGTAGACGGACATCTCTCCGTCCCGCCTTTCCTGTCTGCCCGAGGAGCCCGGCAACGAGGCCGTCCGTCCCTCAGGACGCTTCGCCCGGTACCTCGGAGCCGATGCCGGTGGCGACGAGGATCTGCCGTGCCGAGTCGCTTCCGTCGGCCTCGACCGCACGTGCCATCGCGGCCAGGGCCGCCTCCCGGCTCGCCTGCGGGGGGACGACGAGCAGACTGAAATGATCGCGGTCGCCCCGCGTGACGATCACCGTGTCGTCACCGACCGGGTACCGGTCGATGTGCACCGACCGGCCGTCGACGACCAGCCGGGCCGGCACGTCGTCCCAGGCTTCGGTGTCCAGCCCGACACTCACCACGGGGCCGAGGTGTTCCGTCAACGCCCTGACCAAACCCGGCAGTTCAGCTTCCACGTCCCGCGAACGCGGCCACCACGCGCCGTCGAGCACACCCTCGCGGGACCGTGTGGTCTCCAGGCGCAACAGGACCGTCCCCGGCTTCGCGGCCTGCCGGAACCGGTCCGGCAGAAGTCCCGGTAGCGCAGCACCCGTTTCGTCCGACATGGCTCGCCGCCCGTCCGTGGACACTCACCAGCCCCACCGAACGAGGGCCGACCGTCGGGGAGCGGCAGCTGGGCCGCCCCGATATCCCCACGGTACTCCGCCCACAGCTCGCCGATCCGGTCTGCCGACCGGCAAGGAGAGTCGGCGCGGGGGTGCCGGCCCGCTCAGCGCCATTCGATCAGGAACAGGGTCGCGTCGTCGCTCGTGCGCCCGCCCCGCTTCTCCTTCAGGACGTTGGAGAGTGCCCGCACCACGGCCCGCACTCCGGCCTGCGAGCGCTCGACCCGGTTGACCCAGTCGATGAGCTGCTCCTCCCCGAACTGCTCCCCGCCGGGCTCGCGCTCCTCGACCAGGCCGTCGGTGAAGCACAGCACCTGGTCCCCGTGCCGCAGCACCCGCTCGCTGATCACCGGCTCCTCGCCGCCGAAACCGACCGGCAGGGTCGTCTCGCTCTCAAGCCGCTCGATGACGACGTGGTCGCGGATCAGCAGCGGCTGAGGATGGCCGGCGTTGACCCACTGCAGGTGGCCGGTCAGGGTGTCCAGGCGCATCATCTGAGCGGTGACGAAGTGGTCCGGCCCGAACTGTTCGGCGATGGCCCGGTCCATGAACGCGTAGATCTCGGCCAGCCCGATGTCGGCGCGCCGGGCGTGCCGGTACGCGCCGATGGCGACGGTCGCCATGGTCGCGGCGTCGAGCCCGTGGCCCATGGCGTCGATCGTGGCCACGTGCAGGAGGTCGTCGTTGAGCGCGTAGTCGAAGCTGTCACCGGCCACCTGGTAGGCGGGTTCGAGGATGCCGGCCACGGCGACCCGCTGGACGGTCATCGACAACGGCGGCAACAACGACCACTGGATCTCGGCCGCCACGCTCATCGGTTCGAGGCGCCGGGCCTGGAAGATCCGGTCGGTGTAGCCGCTCTTGGTGATCAGCAGATCGGCGACCAGGGCGGCGAGGCGCCGCAACAACCGCCGGTCGTCGTCATCGACGGCATCCAGCGTGAGGGCCAGAACCCCCACCTCGTCGCCACCGTCCAGCAACGGCAGGTACACCCGCACCCCGTCGACCTGCGGCTCCTCGACAAGGGCACCGTGCAGGAAGGCCGCACCCGCCGGGGAGCCGTCGATCGGCACCGGCTCCCCGGCCGCCGGCCCCCGCTCCGGCAGCGGCACCAGCACCAGCTGGCCGTAGTCCTGCAGCAGGAGCGCCGAGTCACGACCGCCGAGCCCGCGCACCACGTCGGCGACCAGCGGGGCGATCAGCTGGGGCTGCAGCTCGTGGGCCCGATCGAGCAGCGCGCCCAGCGGACACTCGCCGCGCCCCTCCGACCGGTCCGGCCCCGCTGCGCCGGACGACCGCTCACCGCGCATCCTCGCTCACCGCCGTCCTCCTCCGGTCACGGCACTCGGCACCGGCTCGATCGACCCCGAAACCCCGGTGCCGTTCGCCGGGGCGGGTCCTTCCATTACGCCCGACAGCAGTGCATCGCGCCCCCGGTCGCCCGCCGGTACGCCCACCGGGTCGGGCGGAGCAAAGCCCCATCGTGGTTGCAGTTCTGGTGGCATTCACCTCCGTCCGGCACCGTGCAGTCACCGGCCGGCGGACGCTCCGGCGCAGGTCAGGATGCCTACGGACGCTCCCGGACCACCGGACGAACATGTGGCAAGCGTGCCGGGAGCAATCCCTCACGAGTTCGAATCCCGTATCCTCCGCCGGCCGAAGGCCCGGACTGCATCAGCGGTCCCGGGCCTTCGCCGTCTGCTGGGACGGGCCGGTGGTCCCGGCCTGGAACAGGGCGAACCAGCTCTCCGTCGCGGCGCTGTCGTGACGGGACCGACGCGGCCGGAGCGAACGATCCCGCCGCGAAGCCCCTTCGCAACCTGTTGATCAGAAACGGTTCGGGTTCTCGTCGACAGGAGGGATCCTCACCGGGGTCGCCCGGTCCGCCTCGGTGGTTGTGGCCGCGTCGGCTGCTTCCCGGAAGGCGACGACCGCCTCGCCGTTCTCCCGCGCCCAGGCGGTGAGCAACCTGATCGGCTCCTCCAGGGTTCGCCCCAGATCGGTCAGGCCGTATTCCACCCGCGGCGGCGCCTCGGCATACGCGTGCCGCTCGACGAGCCCGTTGGCCTGGAGCCGGCGCAGCGTCTGGGTCAGTACCTTGCGTGAGATGCCGCCGCTCAGCTCGACCAGCTCGCCGTGGCGCAACGGGCCGTCGGTCAGCGCGAAGAGCGTGACCATGGACCACTTGCTGGCGATGATCTCCATGGCCAGGAGTGCGGGGCAGTCGGCGAGGAAGGCGATCCCGGGTCGCTGGCTCATGCCCCGAAGGTTACCTGGAGGTACCTATCGGCCGCCTATCGTCGTCGAGGTGCGCACGTCCCTTGCTCGTATCTCGCACGATTGAGGTTTCAGCCGTGTTCGTCTCCCTTGCCGTCGTCACTGTGTTCATGTCGGCCGTTCTCCTGGTATCGGCCGGGGCCAAGTCCCTGCGGACGCGGCACATCACCGAGCAGATGTCCGCCCTCGGAGTGCCGCAGGGCATGATGGCTTTCCTGATCGGCGCTCAGATCGCGGGCGCGGCAGGTGCGATCGCCGGACTCTGGTGGGGATCCGTCGGAATCGCCGCCGCGATCGGCCTGACGCTCTATTTCGCCGGGGCGGTCGCCTCCCACCTGCGAGTCGGCGACCGCAAGGGCGCGCCTCCGGCGGTGGTCCTCACCATGGCCTCCATCGCCCTGATCGCACTGCGCGCCGCCACCCTCTGATTCGCCGAGAGCGCCGGGCGGGTCCGACACGGCTGGTCAGAACCGGCACGGACCCCGGCGGACGGCACCGAGGAGAATGGGAAAGCGTGTTGGGAGCAATCCCTCACGAGTTCGAATCTCGTATCCTCCGCCTCCGCCCGCCCGGGCGAACGAAGGCCCCGACCGGTTCACCGGTCGGGGCCTTCTGCGTTCCGTGGTCTCCGGGTGGCCGGCCGGAGCCGGTGCCGGAAGCGATCCACGTCCTCCACGTGGTGCGCCATTCTTGAGTTGCCCGGCCGACGCCGGGACAGGACGGCTCCTTACCCGGCGAGGTGTTCCCCATCAGCAAGAAGAGCGGATCGACTCTGGCCACGTGGCTGCGCGGTCTCGGCGCACCCGAGTTGGAACGGGTCCTGGCGGCGCGCCCGGATGCGGTGTCGGCCCCGGAGCCGCGGTCGATCGGTGAACTGGCGGACCGCCTTCAGCGCCCGGCGTCGGTGGCGCTGGCGCTGCCCCGGCTCGTGCTGCCGTACCTGCAGGTGGCGGAGGCGCTCGCCGCGCTCACGCCGACTTCGCGGGACGTCCTGGCCGGTCTCCTGGACGCGGCGGACGGGGAGCGCACTCACGACCTGGACGCGGTTCTGGAGGCGCTGGCCGATCGCGCTCTGGTGTGGCCGGACGGCAACGGGCTGCTGCGCATGGCGGCACCGCTGCGACAGGCGTGGGAGTCGCCCCTGGGATTGGACGCGTCGCTGGCGCAGCTCCTGGCGAACACCGCCTCCGCCGAACTGGGCCGCATGCTGGCGGCCCTCGGCATCAAGCCGACCGGCAACAACAAGCAGAACCGGCTGGCGGCGCTGATCGATCATCACAGCGATCCGGACCGGGTCGCCGCGCTGGTGGCCAAGGCTCCCGCCGCCGCCCGGAAGCTCCTTGAGCGGCAGGCGGTTCGGGCGCCGGAGCGATCACGCTTCATCCTGTTCGGCGCGCCGTCGTCCGACTCCGGGCCGGGCGAACGATGGGCGCTGGAACGCGGGCTGCTGATCCAGGACCGGCACCGGCACGGTCCGGCCCGCATGCCCGCAGAGGTGGCGCTCGCGCTGCGCGGCCCCGACTGGCACGCTCCGTTCACGCCGGTCCCGCCCGTCCTGCGATCGGTGTCCGTCACCGCTTCGGAGGTCGAGCGGGAGGCAGCAGCGGCCGCGATGGCGTTCGCCGCCCATGCCGCCTCCGTCCTCAGGGTGTGCGCCGCCACTCCCCCGGCTCGGCTGAAGGCCGGCGGGATCGGCTCCCGCGAACTGTCCCGGATCGGCAAGGCGGCGCAGTGCGACGAGATCGTGGTGCGCCTCGTACTGGAGGCGGCGAGCGCGGCCGGACTGCTGGCCCGGGACGGCGAGCGGGTCGCGGCGACCGCCGCCTATGACACCTGGGCCGAAGAGGAGCCGGCCGACCGACTCGCCGTGCTGCTCCGGTCGTGGTGGACACTGGCGCTGACCCCCGGCGGAAGCCGCGACGAGGACGGGAAGGCACTGCCGGCCCTCACCGGGGCACCGCCCTGCGGAGGCTGCGTCCAGGCCCGGCACGGGCTGCTCGCGGTGGCGGCGCAGCTCCCGGCGGGCGAAGGCTCAGCGGACCTCGCCGACCTGGGGATGTCGATCGTGTGGCACCGTCCGCTGGTCGACCAACTCGCCCAGGACGCCACACCGTTCGCCACCCTGATCCAGGAGGCGGAGGTGCTCGGCGCACTCGCCCTCGGAGCCCTGTCCCCGATCGGGGCCGCCCTGTTCGCCGATGACGCCCGGGCGCTGGTGGACGCCTGTCGACGCCTGCTGCCCGCCGCCAGCGGGACCGCCCGGTTCGGCAGCGATCTCACAGCCGTGGTCGCCGGCACGCCGTCGGCGGCCCTGGTCACGCTGCTGGATTCCGTCGCCGACCGGGAGACCGCCGGTGCCGCGTCCGTCTGGCGGTTCAGCCCGGGAAGCGTCCGCCGTGCCCTCGACGCGGGCCTCACCCCCGATGTCATCACGGCCGACCTGGCCGCTGTCGCCGTCGAACCGCTCCCCCAGCCGCTCTCGTACCTGATCCACGACGCCGCGCGCAGCCACGGCCGGGTGCGCGTCGTCTCCGCGGCCTGCGTGATCCACGGTGAGGAGCCCGCCCTCCTGACCGAACTGGCCGCCCACCGCAAGCTCACCCAGCTCGGCCTGCGGCAACTGGCACCGACGGTGTTGATCAGCCGGACCCCGCCGGACAGGACGCTCGCGGCACTGCGGTCCGCGGGCTACGCCCCCGTCGCCGAGGCGCCCGACGGGTCCGTCCGCATCGAGCGCGCCCAGCGTCCCCGCGTGGCGAGCCCGGTCCCGGCCCCGCGCCCGCCCGGCGGCCCGGCCCGGCCGCGGCAGACGGAGGCCCGTGCAGCCGACGCCCGGACGGCCGTCGACCTGAGCTCCCTCGCCGCCCGACTGCTGACTGCCCCGCAGGACGTCCCGGAGCCCGATCCCTGGGACGGACGCCCCTACGACAGCGACACCGAGGAGATCATCGCCGGGCACGCGCGCAACCTGTCCTTCACCGACGTCCGCCAGCTGGCCCACGCCGTCAACGAAGGCCGGACGATCACGATCGAGTACGTCGCCACCTCGGGCAGCGCGACCGTCCGCACCCTCAGCCGACTCGAACTGGACGCGCCCTACCTCCACGCCTGGTGCCATCTGCGGGACGACGAACGCGTGTTCACCATCTCCCGCATCCACGGCGTGATGCCCGCGTAGCGCCCGAGGGCCACCGGTCTCGGTTCCGGTCTCGTTCACCCCGGCCCAACAGGGTTCGAAGACCAGCGACACAAGCGGCTCGGAACAGGCTCGGAACGGGCTCGGAACGGGCTCGAACCCCGGCGGACACCCTTCGTGGGAGTCGGAAAGCGTGTTGGGAGCCTCCCTCACGAGTTCGAATCTCGTAGCCTCCACCTCCGCCCGCCTGGGAAAACGACGGCCCCGACC
>NZ_JBHWCL010000228.1:0-10517 GCF_042735125.1 Kitasatospora sp. NPDC059599
CCCGGGAAGCCGGGCGCCGGCCGTGTCTCGATCACGGACGGTGAGCGTCAGTTCATCGCCATCTCGTCGGTCAGGCTGGCCTCGGTGCTCGGCAGGCCGAGCTCGGAGGCGCGCTTGTCGGCCATCGCCAGCAGGCGGCGGATCCGGCCGGCCACCGCGTCCTTGGTCAGCGGCGGGTCGGCGAGCGCGCCCAACTCCTCCAGCGAGGCCTGCTTGTGCTGCATCCGCAGCTGGCCGGCCGCGGCCAGGTGCTCGGGCACCTCCTCGCCGAGGATCTCCAGCGCGCGCTGCACCCGGGCGCCGGCCGCCACCGCGGCGCGGGCCGAGCGGCGCAGGTTGGCGTCGTCGAAGTTGGCGAGCCGGTTCGCGGTGGCCCGCACCTCGCGCCGCATCCGGCGCTCCTCCCAGGCGAGCACCGACTCGTGGGCGCCGAGGCGGGTCAGCAGCGCGCCGATGGCGTCACCGTCGCGGATGACCACCCGGTCCACGCCGCGCACCTCGCGGGCCTTGGCCGGGATGCCGAGTCGGCGGGCCGCGCCGACCAGCGCCAGCGCCGCCTCGGAACCGGGGCACGTGATCTCCAGCGAGGAGGAGCGGCCCGGCTCGGTCAGCGAGCCGTGCGCGAGGAACGCGCCGCGCCAGGCCGCCTCGGCGTCGCAGGTGGCGCCGGAGACGACCGCCGGGGGCAGGCCGCGGATCGGGCGCCCGCGGCCGTCGACCAGACCGGTCTGGCGCGCGAGCAGCTCGCCGTCCTTGACCACGCGGACCACGAAGCGGCTGCCGCGGCGCAGCCCGCCGGGGGCCATCACCACGAGGTCGGAGGAGTGCCCGAAGATCTCCAGGAGGTCCTTGCGCAGCCGCCGTGCCGCCGCCCCGGTGTCCAGCTCCGCCTCGATCACGATGCGGCCGCTCACGATGTGCAGTCCGCCCGCGAACCGCAGGATCGCCGACACCTCCGCCTTGCGGCAGCAGGCCCGGGTGACCGGGAGCCGGCTGATCTCGTCCTTCACCGCTGGAGTCATCGCCATGGCCCGATCCTTCCATGTGTCCGGAAAATCCGGTCGTACGCTGCTGCCAACAGCTCGGGGTCGTGTCGCGGCGTGCCGTCGGTGCGGGCCACCGAGCCGAGCACCAGGGCGGCGCCCATCCGCTCGGCGGCCTTCTCCAGACCGGCGAGGTCCGCCTGGCCGAAGGCGCCGCCGGTGACGGCGCGCTCGTCCACCAGGATCGCATCCACCGCGAGCTCCGGGGCGTGGTCGGCGATGACCTCCAGGTGACGCTGCGGGGTGAAGCCCTCGGTCTCGCCGGGCTGGGGAGCCAGGTTCAGGGTGAGCAGACGGCGGGCGCGGGTCTCGGTGAGCGCCTTGGCCAGCTCGGGCACCAGCAGGTGCGGCAGCACGCTGGTGAACCAGGAGCCGGGGCCGAGCACCACCCAGTCCGCCTCCCGGACGGCGGTCACCGCCTCCGGGACGGCCGGCGGCCCGTCCGGCAGCAGCCGGATCGACTGCACGGTGCCGGGGGTGACCGCGACGTTCGCCTGGCCGCGGACCGCCGACACCTCGCCGGGCAGCTCCGGGTCGTGACCGCGGACGGTCGCCTCGATGTCCAGCGGCACCGCCGACATCGGCAGTACCCGGCCCTGGACGTTGAGCAGCCGGCCGACCCAGTCCAGTGCCTCCACCGGGTCGCCCAGCTTCTCCCAGAGCGCGACGATCAGCAGGTTGCCGACGGCGTGGCCGCCGAGTTCCCCGTTGCCGGTGAAGCGCTGCTGGATCACCTCGGACCAGGTGCGGCCCCAGTCGTCGTCCCCGCACAGCGCGGCCAGCGCCTTGCGCAGGTCGCCCGGCGGCAGCACGCCCAGCTCGGTCCGCAGCCGCCCGCTGGAGCCGCCGTCGTCGGCGACGGTGACCACGGCGGTCAGGTCGCTGGTGAGGCGGCGCAGCGCGGACAGCGAGGCGGACAGCCCCTGCCCGCCCCCCAGCGCGGTGATCCGGGGGGCCGGGTTCGTCCGGGCGGGACTGCTGCGCGGACGGCTCGGCGCCGGGGGCCGGGCCGGGCTTCCCACCCGGTCACCGGTCCTGCTCTGCGGCTGTCGCCCGGGCACATATCCCGCCACACATCACCTCGCGTTCCTCGGCCCCGCCACCGGCTCTGCCGGCGGGCCCGGCAGGGAAGGCGGCGGTTACTCCCGTCCCATGTCACGGTGGACGAGCACCGTCTCGACTCCGTCGGCGATGAGACGCTTGGTCAGACGCTCGGACATGGCGACGCTTCGGTGCTTGCCACCGGTGCAGCCTACGGCAAGCGTCATGTAGCGCTTCCCCTCGCGCCGGTACCCCTCGGTCACGATGCGCAGCAGCTCGGTGTAACCGTCCAGGAACTCGTTGGCCCCGGGCTGCTGGAACACGTAGTCGGCGACGTCCGCGTCGGTGCCGGTGCGGGCGCGCAGCTCGGGCACCCAGTGCGGGTTCGGCAGGAAGCGGCAGTCCACCACGAGGTCGGCGTCGACCGGCAGGCCGTACTTGAAGCCGAAGGACATCACCGTGGCGCGCAGCTCGGGTTCGTCGTGGTCGGCGAACTGGGCGTCCAGCTTGGCGCGCAGCTGGTGCACGTTGAGGTTGGAGGTGTCGATCACCAGGTCGGCCTCGCCGCGCAGGTCGCGCAGCAGGTCGCGCTCCTGGGCGATGCCGTCCACGATCCGGCCGTCGGCCTGCAGCGGGTGCGGGCGGCGGACGCTCTCGAAGCGGCGCACCAGCGCCTCGTCGGAGGAGTCCAGGAAGACGACCCGGAGCCGGACTCCGCGCTTCTCCAGCTCGTCCAGCGAGGTGAGCAGGTCGTCGAAGAACTGGCGGCCCCGGACGTCGACGACCACGCCGATCCGGGCGACGTTGCCCTGGGACCGGGCGCCCAGGTCGACCATGGTCGGGATCAGGGCCGGCGGCAGGTTGTCCACCACGAACCAGCCGAGGTCCTCCAGGCACTTGGCGGCGGTGGAGCGGCCGGCTCCGGACATGCCGGAGATGATCACCAGCTCCGGCGCGTTCTCGGCCACGTCTGACACGGTCACTTCGGTTCCCCGCTCTCGGTCTTCCTACTGGGGAGAACGCGCACGGCGCGGCCGCCCTTCCCCGGCCCGGACAGGCGGGCGGGGCCGGGGCACACCGGCTGACGGGCGGCGTCGGCCGTCATGGCGTCTCCTGGGATGGTGCGGTCTGGGGTGCTGCTGCCACCGGCTCGGCGGCCTGTTCGGCCCCGTCCTCGATGATCTCGCCGGTCGCGGTGTTGACCGCGGGTGCGGCGGGTGTACGGGACGACAACGCCGCCGCAACAGTCTCCGCGGTGCGGCGTCCGATGCCGGGTACCGCGCAGAGCTCGTCCACGGTGGCGGCCCGGAGCTTCTTCAGCGAGCCGAAGTGCTTGAGCAGCGCCTGGCGGCGAGTCTCGCCGAGGCCCGGGACGGAGTCCAGTTCCCCGGCGGTGAGTCGCTTGGAACGCTTGCTGCGCTGGTAGCCGATCGCGAAGCGGTGGGCCTCGTCGCGCACCCGCTGGAGCAGGTAGAGGCCCTCGCTGGAGCGGGGCAGCACCACCGGGTCGTCCTCGCCCGGCAGCCAGACCTCCTCCAGCCGCTTGGCCAGGCCGCACAGCGCGACGTCGTCGATGCCGAGTTCGTCCAGGGCGCGCTTGGCGGCGGCGACCTGCGGCTGGCCGCCGTCGACCACCAGGAGCTGCGGCGGGTAGGCGAACCGCTTGGGGCGACCCTCCTCGTCCCGCGCCGCGCCGCCGGGCCCGGCCGTGTCCGGGTCCTCCGCCTCCGGGACGGCCCACTCGCCGGTCTGCTCGCGCTCCCGGAGGTAGCGGCGGAAGCGGCGGCCGATCACCTCGTGCATCGAGCGGACGTCGTCCTGGCCCTCGAAACCCTTGATCTGGAAGCGCCGGTACTCGCTCTTGCGGGCCAGGCCGTCCTCGAAGACGACCATGGAGGCGACCACGTCCTCGCCCTGCAGGTGGGAGATGTCGTAGCACTCGATGCGCAGCGGGACGGAGTCCAGCTCCAGCGCGTCGGCGATCTCCTGCAGGGCGCGGCTGCGGGTGGTGAGGTCGGAGGCGCGCTTGGTCTTGTGCAGTGCGAGCGCCTGCTGGGCGTTGCGCTGCACCGTGGCCATCAGGTCCTTCTTGTCGCCGCGCTGCGGGATCCGCAGGTCGACCTGGCTGCCGCGCAGGCCGGCCAGCCACTCCCGCACCGGCTCGACCGGTTCGGGCAGCGCCGGGACCAGCACCTCGCGCGGGACGGACTCGCCGCCGCCGTAGAGCTGCTGCAGGGCGTGCTCGACCAGGCCGGCGGTGTCGACGTCCTCGACCTTGTCGGTGACCCAGCCGCGCTGGCCGCGCACCCGGCCGCCGCGGACGTGGAAGATCTGCACGGCGGCTTCGAGTTCGTCCTCGGCGACGGCCAGCAGGTCGGCGTCGGTGGCGTCGGCGAGCACGATCGCGTTCTTCTCCATCGCGCGCTTGAGGGCGCCGATGTCGTCGCGCAGCCGGGCCGCCTTCTCGTACTCCAGGTCGGCCGCGGCCTCCTGCATCTCCTCTTCCAGCCGGCGCAGGTAGTTGCCGGTGCGCCCGGCCATGAAGTCGCAGAAGTCCTCGGCCAGTGCCCGGTGTTCGACCGCCGACACCTTGCCGACGCAGGGCGCGGCGCACTTGCCGATGTAGCCGAGCAGGCAGGGCCGGCCGACCTGCCGGGCGCGCTTGAACACCCCGTTGGAGCAGGTGCGGACGGGGAAGACGCGCAGCATCAGGTCGACCGTCTCGCGGATCGCCCAGGCGTGCCCGTACGGGCCGAAGTAGCGCACGCCCTTCTTGTGCGCCCCGCGCATCACCTGAACCCGCGGGAACTCCTCGTCGAGGGTGACGGCGAGTTCCGGATAGCTCTTGTCGTCGCGGTACTTGACGTTGAACCGCGGGTCGAACTCCTTGATCCAGGAGTACTCCAGCTGGAGCGCCTCGACCTCGGTACCCACCACGGTCCACTCCACCGAGGCGGCGGTGGTGACCATGGTCGCGGTGCGCGGGTGCAGGCCCGCCAGGTCCTGGAAGTAGGACGACAGGCGCGGCCGCAGGCTCTTGGCCTTGCCGACGTAGATGACCCGGCCGTGGGCGTCGCGGAACTTGTAGACGCCCGGGGAGGCCGGGATCGCGCCGGGCGCCGGGCGGTAGGTGCTCGGGTCAGCCATGGGTCCACCGTACCGAGTGGGGACGGGGCTGCGGGAGGATGATCGACTGGGAGGTCAACTGCTTCAGCTCGGGGTCACCTTGAGGTTCCCGCCCTCGACCGTGACGGTGTAGGCGGGCAGCGGGGAGGGGGCCGGGCCGTCCTGCACGGCGCCGTCGGCGATGCCGAACCGGCTGCCGTGGCAGGGGCACTGGATCTGCTGGTTCTTCACCTGGTCCACGATGCAGCCGGCGTGGGTGCACTTGGCGCTGAACGCCTTGTACTGGCCCGCGGCCGGCTGGGTCACCACGATCTTCTGCTCGCGGAACACCGTGCCGCCGCCCTCGGGCACGGCCGAGGCCGGGCCGAGGTCCACCGGGCCCTTGGGGGTGCTGCCGGCGCCCGAGGAGGAGGTGGAGGAGCCGCAGCCGGAGACCGCCACGGTGCCACCGGCCGCCAGGACGGCCGCCGCGCCGCAGAGCAGGGTGCGGCGGGAGGCGGTGGGGCTGCTCTCGGGGGCCTCGGACATCGGTGCGCTCCTACGGTTGCTGCTGCTGCGAGGGACCACGGAAGTCTATGCCGCGCGCGCCCCGCCGCCCCCGGGGCTCCCGGACGGCGGGAGCTGCGGGGGCGGCGGGGCGGCCGGTCACTTCTTGGCGGCGGCGCGCTTGCGCGGTGCCGCCTTCTTCGCCACCGCGGCCACCGGGGCGTCCGCGAAGCCGTCCGGCAGGATGTCCCGCAGGAACTTGCCGGTGTGGCTCTCCGGGACGGCGGCGATCTGCTCGGGGGTGCCCTCGGCGACCACCGTGCCGCCGCCGGAGCCGCCCTCGGGGCCCATGTCGACGACCCAGTCGGCGGTCTTGATCACATCGAGGTTGTGCTCGATGACGATCACCGTGTTGCCCTTGTCCACCAGCCCGCTGAGCACCTTGATCAGCTTGCTGATGTCCTCGAAGTGGAGGCCGGTGGTCGGCTCGTCCAGGACGTAGACCGTCCGCCCGGTGGAGCGCTTCTGCAGCTCCGAGGCGAGCTTGACCCGCTGCGCCTCGCCACCGGAGAGCGTCGGCGCGGACTGGCCGAGCCGGACGTAGCCGAGGCCGACGTCGTTGAGCGTCCTGAGGTGCCGGGCGATCGCCGGGACGGCCTCGAAGAAGTCCAGCGCCTCCTCGATCGGCATGTCCAGCACCTCGGCGATGGACTTGCCCTTGTAGTGCACCTCCAGCGTCTCCCGGTTGTACCGGGCGCCGTGGCAGACCTCGCACGGCACGTAGACGTCCGGCAGGAAGTTCATCTCGATCTTGATGGTGCCGTCGCCGGAGCAGTTCTCGCAGCGGCCGCCCTTGACGTTGAACGAGAACCGGCCGGGCAGGTAGCCGCGGACCTTGGCCTCCTGCGTCTCGGCGAAGAGCCGGCGGACGTGGTCGAACACCCCGGTGTAGGTGGCCGGGTTGGAGCGCGGCGTGCGGCCGATCGGCGACTGGTCGACGTGCACCACCTTGTCCACCTGGTCGGTGCCGGTGATCCGGGTGTGCCGGCCGGGCACGCTGCGGGCGCCGTTCAGCTCCCGCGCGAGGTGGGTGTAGAGGATGTCGTTGACCAGCGTCGACTTGCCGGAGCCGGAGACGCCGGTGATCGCGGTGAAGGTGCCGAGCGGGAAGCCGACCGTGACGTCCTTGAGGTTGTGCTCGCGGGCGCCGTGGACCGTCAGCTGGCGCTTCTTGTCCCGCTCGCGGCGGGTGGCCGGGATCGGGATGGACCGCTTGCCGGAGAGGTACTGGCCGGTCAGCGACTCCTTGTTGGCGAGCAGCTGCTTAAGCGAACCGGAGTGCACCACCTTGCCGCCGTGCTCGCCGGCGCCCGGGCCGATGTCGACCACCCAGTCCGCGGTCTTGATGGTGTCCTCGTCGTGCTCGACCACGATCAGGGTGTTGCCGATGTCGCGCAGCCGCACCAGCGTCTCGATCAGCCGGTGGTTGTCCCGCTGGTGCAGGCCGATGGACGGCTCGTCCAGCACGTAGAGCACGCCGACCAGGCCGGAGCCGATCTGGGTGGCCAGCCGGATGCGCTGGGCCTCGCCGCCGGACAGGGTGCCGGCCGCCCGGTCGAGCGAGAGGTAGTCCAGGCCGACGTCGACCAGGAAGCGCAGCCGCTCGTTGACCTCCTTGAGGACCCGCTCGGCGATCTGCTTGTCCCGGGCGTTGAGCTTCATCGCGCCGAGGAACTCGGAGCAGTCGCTGATCGACATCGAGGAGACGTCGGCGATCGACTTGTCCTGGACGGTGACCGCGAGCACCACCGGCTTGAGCCGGGTGCCCTGGCACGTCGGGCAGGGCACCTCGCGCATGTAGCCCTCGAAGCGCTCGCGGCTGCTGTCGCTCTCCGCCTCGGTGTGCCGGCGCTGGATGAACGGGACGGCGCCCTCGAAGCCCGTGCTGTAGGAGCGCTCGCGACCGAAGCGGTTGCGGTAGCGGACCTCCACCTGGTGCTTGTGCCCGTACATCAGCGCCTTCTTGGCGCGGGCGGGCAGCCCGGCCCAGGGGATGTCGGTGCGGAAGCCCAGCTCCCCGGCGAGCGCGTCGATCAGGCGCTGGAAGTACTCCTTGGCGTGCCCGGCCGACCACGGGTGGATCGCGCCCTCGTCCAGCGAGCGCTCGACGTCCGGCACGACCAGCTCCGGGTCGACCTCCATCCGGTTGCCCAGGCCCGAGCAGTCCGGGCAGGCGCCGAACGGCGAGTTGAAGGAGAACGAGCGCGGCTCCAGCTCCTCGAACGACACGTCGTCGTACGGGCAGTAGAGGTGCTCGGAGTACATCCGCTCGCGCTCCGCGTCCCCCTCGGGGAGGTCCACGAAGTCGAGCACGACCATGCCGCCGGACAGCCGCAGGGCCGTCTCCACCGAATCGGTGAGGCGCCGCTTGGCGCTCTCCTTGACGGTCAGGCGGTCGATGACCACCTCGACGGTGTGCTTCTCCTGCTTCTTGAGCTTCGGCGGCTCGGCGAGCTGGATCGTCTCGCCGTCCACCCGGGCCCGGGAGTAGCCCTTGGACTGCAGGTCGGCGAAGAGGTCGACGAACTCGCCCTTGCGCTCGCGCACCACCGGGCTGAGCACCTGGAACCGGGTGCCCTCGGCGAGTTCGAGCACCTTGTCCACGACCGCCTGCGGCGACTGCTTGGCGATCGGGCGGCCGCAGTGCGGACAGTGGGGCTTGCCGATCCGGGCGAACAGCAGGCGCAGGTAGTCGTAGACCTCGGTGATGGTGCCGACGGTCGAACGGGGGTTGCGGTTGGTGGACTTCTGGTCGATCGAGACGGCCGGGGAGAGACCCTCGATGAAGTCCACGTCGGGCTTGTCCATCTGCCCGAGGAACTGACGGGCGTAGGAGGACAGCGACTCGACGTAGCGGCGCTGGCCCTCGGCGAAGATCGTGTCGAAGGCGAGCGAGGACTTGCCGGAGCCGGAGAGGCCCGTGAAGACGATGAGGGAGTCGCGGGGCAGGTCGAGCGAGACGTTCTTGAGGTTGTGCTCGCGAGCACCGCGGACGATGAGGCGGTCGGCCACTGCTTCTGGCGCCTTTCTCCGGGGCGAGAGGGCTTGCGGTGAGATTCGGTACTTCTTCCAGGATGCGGCAGCCAGCCTATAGCTCAGACGTTCGAATCTCGACTCTGTCCAGTGGAGACCACCCGAACGAGTGAGGCCCGGAGCGGGACGGTCCGTACCCGCACCGTGCGGGTACCGAAAAACCCGCTGCTCAGGGCCCGGATCCGGCGGTAGCGTCGGCCTGGTCAACGAGCGAAGCCCCGCGCGGGCAACGCGCCGTCTCCCGACAGAAGGCAGATTCGATGACCGACCCGCAGTCCGCCGCCTCCGCCGCCGCCTGGCTCGGCCAGGTCGAGGAGAGCACCCAGCGCCTGCTGCAGACCGCCGCCGCGCTGAAGCCGGACGCAGTCGGCGAGCCCTCCGCGCTCCCCGGCTGGACCCGCGGCCACGTGCTGGCCCACCTCGCCCGCAACGCCGACTCCCTGGTCAACCTGCTGAACGGCGCCCGCACCGGCACCGACATCCCGCAGTACGCCGGCCACGAGGCCCGCGACGCGGACATCGAACGCGACGCCCCCCGCCCGCTCGACGTCCACCTCGCCGACCTGCGCGCCTCGCACGCCCGCTTCGCCGAGGCCGCCGCGCTGATGACGCCCGAGGCCTGGGAGGCGTCGGTCAGGCACCGCTTCGGCTACGTCTTCCCGGCCTCCGACATTCCGCACAAGCGCCTGCTGGAGGTCGAGTACCACCACGTCGACCTGGACGCCGGCCACACCCCCGCGCACTGGCCGCGGTCCTTCGCCACCGCCCAGTTCCGCAAGCTCGCCGCGGGCCTGGCCGGCGCCGACCTGCCTGCCGTCGAACTCGTCGCCGAGGACACCGGGGACCGCGCCGTGATCGGCACCGGCGAGCCCGCCCTGACGGTCCGGGGCCCCGTCCGAGCGCTCACCGCCTGGCTCTCGGGCCGCTCCGCCGGCACCGACCTGCGCCGCACCCCCGACACCGCCCTCCCCCCGCTTCCCCCGATGGGCTGAGGGCGGGACGATGATCCCAGGAGCCACTGGAGAGGGAGCGAACGGATGACGTACCACGGAGCGGTCAAGGTCGGCGGACCGCCGGACGTGCGCGAGCTGGCCCACCTGATCATCACCAAGGTGGCCGTCGGCCCGTACGACAACAACGCCTACCTGCTGCGCTGCCGGGCCACCGACGAGCAGCTGCTGATCGACGCGGCCGCCGACGCCCCGGTGCTGCTGGAGACCGTCGGGGACGACCTCGAAACCGTGGTCACCACCCACCGGCACCACGACCACTGGGGCGCGCTGGCCGAGGTGGTCGCCACCACCGGCGCCCGCACGGCCGCCGGCGAGCACGACGCCGAGGGCATCGACGTGCCCACCGAACTGCTGCTCGCCGACGGCGCCACGCTGCGCGTCGGCGACGTCGAACTCACCGTCCGCCACCTGGTCGGGCACACCCCGGGCGCGATCGTGCTGATCTACGACGACCCGCAGGGCCACCCGCACGTCTTCACCGGGGACTGCCTGTTCCCCGGCGGAGTCGGCAACACCTGGGGCGACCCGGAGGCCTTCACGAGCCTCTTCCGGGACGTCAACGAGAAGATCTTCGACGCCCTCCCGGACGAGGCCTGGATCTACCCCGGCCACGGCAACGACACCACCGTCGGCGCCGAGCGCCCGCACCTCGACGAGTGGCGCGAGCGCGGCTGGTAGTCCGCGCCCCCCGGGCGCACGGAAGGGGCCCCGCGAC
>NZ_JBHWCL010000229.1:0-10297 GCF_042735125.1 Kitasatospora sp. NPDC059599
CCTCCAGGGCGTCGCGGCGCTCGCGTTCCAGCTCGACGGTGGTGTTCCGGGCGGCGGCCAGTTCGGTGAGCAGCTGCTCGCGGTGCCGGGTGGCGGCGGCGACCTCGCCCTGCTGGGCGGCCAGTCGCTGCTCGGCCCGCGTCCTGGCCGCGCCGACCTCGGCGGCGGCCTTCTCGGCGGCCCCGGTGGCGGTCCGGGCGGCGTCGGAGGCGCTGCGGGCGGCGGCGGCCGTGGCGGTGGCGGCGTCCAGGACCTGCCGGGTGCGTGCGCCGGCCTGGCCGACCGCGACGGCGCGGTCGCCCGCCTCGCGCGGGCCGTGGGCGCCGAGCAGCGCGTCGAAGGCGGACAGTTCGGCGCCCGCGCCCTGGCGGTAGGTCTCGGCGGCAAGCCGGGCCGCGTCCTCGGCGGCGGCCGACCGCTCGGCCTCGGCGGCGGCGGCGTGCTGCACGGCGGCGCCCTCTTCGGTGCGCGCCCGGGTGAGGGCGAGCCGGGCGCCGTTGTAGGCCTCGACGGCCTGGTCGGCGCCGCGCCCGGCCCGGTCGAGCTCGGCCCTGGCGGCGGTCAGCGCGGCTTCCAGGGCCGCGGCGGCGGCGGTCTTCCCCGCGGCCTCGGCGCGGGCGCGGTCGATCTCCTCGGTGCTCGGGTAGGGCTCCTCGCCCCGGGCCCGGCCGGCCGCCGGGTCGCCGACGGCCGGGTCGCCGGTCGCCGGTGCGGCCTGGGCGGTGGGGAGCAGCCCGAACAGGGCGGTGAGCGACAGCAGGAGGGTCGGCAGGAACCTGCGCGCCATGCGGCATCCCTTCTCACGGGTCCGGAGGGGACGGCGGCGGACGGCGCGCGGCGGATGGCGCACGGGGGCGAACGGCGCTCGGGCGGCGGCGGTGGCCGGGCCGCCGGGAATCCGACGGATCATCCCATCACGTGACAGAACGGTCACATGGCGCTCATGTTCTCAATTCCGGCGGCCCTCGTAGCCGCAAAGCGCTCCGCCGGTCGGGTGACCATCGGATGATCCGACCGGCGCCCGCCTCCGGCAGGGCACCCAGGGTGCACGAACTACCGGTGGATCCGGCGCGTGTGCGTCCGCAGCCGGGGGTGTCGCTCCGGCCGGCGCTCCAGCCCCGCCGGCCCGACGGCGTAGGTCCGGCTGCGCCCCGCCCGGACCGAGCGGCGGCGCTGCTGCGCCCGGTGGGAGCGGCCCGGTCCGGCCCCGACCCCGGCCCCGTACGCCGGACCCTCCCCGGCCGGGGGCTTGGCCGTCGCCCCGGCGGCCGCCGCCGAGCGGCGGTCCGCCAGCCGGGCCTGACGGCGGGCCAGCGCCCGGGCGGCGTGCGCGTCGAGGTGGGCCGTGGCCCGGGCGGACATCCGCTCGGCGACCCGGTGGGCGGCCGGGTGGTTGACCGGCACCTTGTCGGGGGCGCCGGCGATCAGGTCGAAGAGCCAGGTGCGGGCCCGGTCCGCGCGCCGGTGCAACAGGCGCTCGCGCCGCAGCGCGCGCGCCCGGCGCCGGGGGCGCGTGGTGTACCGCCAGCGGGCCCAGGGACTGCTCGGACGGGCCAGCCGGATCGCGCCGATCCAGGACAGGCCGGGGACCATGATCCCGAGCAGGCCGGTCCACACCTTGCCCTTCAGCAGGGTGATCACCGAGGCGAGCGCGTTCACCGAGATCACCGTGATCAGACCCCACCGGGTGTCCTCGCCCGGCAGCGCGCCGAACGGCACGTACCCGATCAGCAGCAGGGCGGTGAACAGGATCCCGAAGATCACCGCGTCCACCGACTTGCGGCCCTGCTCCCCCCAGTACACGTCGTCCAGGTGCAGGATCAGCGCGAACTCGTCCAGCACCAGGCCGCAGCCGATGCCGAAGGCCAGCCCGAACCAGTTCATCCACGGCTGCCCGCCGTAGGTCGCGAACACCCCGATGCCGCCGAGCAGCAGGAAGCCCAGCCCGAACACCATGTGGTGGATGTGCAGGCCGCCGGGGGTCACGTTGCCCGGCCACCAGCGCACCTTCGCGCGGATCATCCGGACGCTGAACCGGATGAACACGAAGGACGTGATGAAGCCGACCAGCAGCAGGAACAGCGGTTGCTTGTGCGCGTTGACGATGTGTTCGCGGTAGCTGTCCAGCAGTGTGGTCATGCGCCTTACCTTCGTTCCTGGTCCTGCGTCCTGCCTGCCCTCACGTGCCCCGGGGCCCGACGGGCCTCCGACCCGGGTCGACGCGCGGTCAGAACCCCCGGGTGCGCTTGGCCGCCCGGCGCGGCATCACCGGGTACAACGAGGGAAGCTCGGCGCCGACCGGCGGTTTCAGGAACAACCGGGCTATCTCCCCGCCGAGGTTCACCCCGACCGCCAGCGCCATCGCGATCGCCGCTGCCCGGAACACCGACACCAGACCGGCGCTGGAGTGCCCCTGGGCGAAGGCCAGCATCCCGAGGTAGAGCGCCGAACCCGGCATCAGCGGGCCGATCGCGGCAGTCACGTAGGGCAGCGCCGAATCGTTGCGGTAGCGCGCCATCAGCTGGCCGAAGAGGCCGACCAGGCCGGCCGCCACCCCGGTCGCCGCGATCGGGTTGACGCCCGCGTTGTACACCAGCGCGCCGTAGCTGGCCCAGCCGATGCCGCTGTTGGCCGTCACCAGGGCGAGCGAGCGGCGGTCGGTCTGCAGCAGGGTCGCGAAGGCCAGGGTCAGCAGCATCGCGGCGACCATCTGGACCGGTGGGGAGCTGATCCCCGCCAGGCTCTCGTCCGGCCGCAGCTTCGCCTCGAAGCCGACGCCCAGGTAGAGGATCACCATGACGCCTATCACGATGCCCGCGACCAGGTAGATCACTTCCAGCAGACGGGCCGCGGCGGTGATGTAGAAGCCGGTCAGCCCGTCCTGGACGGCGGCCACCAGCGCGCGCCCCGGCAGCAGGGCGAACAGGCCACCGGTGATCACGACCGAACCGCGCAGGCCCCAGTCGTTGAAGGACAGGATGATCCCGGAGGCGGCGGCCGGCATCGCGGCCGCCACGAACTGGTAGAACTCCGGCAGCCGGCGCCGGGCCAGCGCGGAGGCCAGCCGGTCGCCGAGGACGGCGGCGATGAAGGCGCTGGCGAAGACCAGCCAGGCCTTGTCGTCGATCCGGCCGCCGACCAGGAAGGTCGCCGCGCCGGCCAGCAGGCCGGTGGTCAGCGCGAGCATCCAGGCCGGGTACGGGTGCCGGTTGCGGCGGATCAGGGCGAGCCGGCGGTAGGCGTCGTTGACCGTCACCTTCTCCGCGGTGATGTCCGCGACCAGCTCGTAGACGGCGTTCAGCCGGGTGTAGTCGGAGGTGCGGCGGCGCACCACGCGGTCGGCGGTGACCGGCGGCTCGACCAGCGAGGGCTGGTGCGAGATGCCGATCAGGGTGAAGGTCACCTGCGGCTCGCAGCGGTCCAGCCGGTAGGCGTGCGCGATGCCGAGCATCGCCGCCTCGACGTCCTCGGCGGCCTCGCCGCTGGCCAGCAGCAGCTCACCGATGCGCAGGGTCAGGTCGAGGATGCGCGGGACGTTGCGGGCGGTGCCGGCCGAGGGGTGCAGCTCGCGGGCGGTCCGCTCGAAGGCCGGGCGCTCGGACATCGGCGTGCGCAGCAGCGTGCGCATCCGGTCCGGCCAGGGCGCCTCGCCGGGGGCGCCGGCGGTCAGGTCGGCGACCGGGATGCCGGTCGGCGGGGTGTAGCCGGCGGCCCGCCACTCCTCGGGGGTCAGGGTGTCCTCGACGATCGGGCGACGGCGGGCCGGGCGCGGAGGGCCGGACCGGGCACCCTGGGGGCGGACCTCGACGGTGAGCTCGGGGTGCGGCTCGGCGGACGGACCGGCCGTCCGCCCGGGCAGCGGTTCCGGCCCGGGCCCGGGCAGCGGTTCCGGCAGCGGCTCGGGCAGCGGTTCCGGCAGCGGCTCGGGCTCCGGCAGCGGCTCCGGCTGCGGCTCGGGCTCGGGCGCGAGCAGGCCCCTGGTCTCCGGCACGGGCGGGGCGAGCGGGATGACGATGGTGGGCTCGACGAGCGGGGCGGGGTGGCCGAGCAGGCCCTCGGTGGGCGGGGCGTCGGCGGGGTGCACCGGCTGCGGGGGTGTCTGCCGCGTCCGGCGGACCGCCCGGCCTCCCCTCGCCCGCTTGCCCGCACCCGGTCGGCCCCGCTTAGGCACTTCCGCTCCTCGCCACCCCTGGTGGCCGCCGGCCACCGCTCGATCTCGGGTTACACCTTGCCTGATCGAACAGCCCGACGCACATGTACGCGACGTCCCGCGGCCCCGGCGGCGGGCGCCTACCCGGCGCGGTGGCCGGAGACGCGGTCCCCGCCGGACCGGCGGGCCCGCAGCAGTTCGATCGCCACCGGGACCACCGAGACCAGCACGATGCCGACCAGGATCGCCTCGACGTTGTCCCGGACGAACGGGATCTGCCCCAGGAAGTAGCCGAGCACGGTGACCCCGCCGCCCCACAGGACGCCGCCGACCAGGTTGAACACCACGAAGCTGCGGTAGTTCATCCTGCTCACCCCGGCGACGACCGGCGTGAACGTGCGCACGATCGGCACGAAGCGGGCCAGCACGATCGCCTTGGGCCCGTGCCGCTCGAAGAAGGCGGCGGCCTTCTCGACGTTCTCCTGCTTGAACACCCGGGAGTCGGGCCGGCGGAACAGGCCCGGGCCGACCTTGCGGCCGAAGAGGTAGCCGACCTGGTCCCCCGCCACCGCCGCGACCACGATCAGCGTGCAGACCAGCCAGAGCGGCTGGTGCAGGTAGGTGCCGCCGGCCACCAGCAGTCCGGTGGTGAACAGCAGCGAGTCGCCGGGCAGGAAGAAGCCGATCAGCAGGCCGGACTCGGCGAAGACGACGGCCAGGATGCCGAGCAGACCGAAGGTGGAGATCAGGGTGGTCGGGTCGAGCCAGGACGGGCCGAGGGCGAGGCTGGTCACGGTGCGGGAACTCCGGAGGTCGAGTCTTGGCAATGGAAAGGTAAAGCATTGACAAAGACTCGCACCCCGGTCGAATGGTTCCCGGGAGGGGGGCGGACCGGCTCCGAACCCGGCCGGGAACGCACCGCTCCGGGCCCGGCCGGGAACGCACCGGCCCCGGCGAGGGCCCCGGGAAGGGGCGGCCCGCCGGGGCCGGTGCGGTCGGAGGTCGCCGGTGCGGTCGGAGGTCGCCGGTGCGTCGGTGCGGCTTCCGCCCGGCGTGGCCGCCGGCGGTGGCCGACGGCCGTCAGAGGCCGTAGCGCTCGACGATCTCCTCGTGCCGGGCGACGTCCGCGCCGGCCGCCTCGGCCAGGGCCGCCCAGGCGAGCGGGTGCGGCCAGTGGCCGGTCAGCCGGTGCAGCAGCGCGTCGGCCTCGGCGGCCGAGGCCGTCGGCGGCACTCCGAGCGCGGCGTAGATCCCGGGCAGCGTCTCGTCGTCGTCCGCCGGGTCGGTGATCCGGTACTGGTCCCCGCTGTACGCCCAGACCGCGTAGCCGGCCTCCTGCAGCCGCTCGCGCAGGGTGCCCCACGGCTCGTCGCCGGGCCAGCCGCCGTCGATCCAGTAGGTGGTGTACCCCGCCGGGTCGAGCAGGGTGAGCAGCTCGAACGCAGGACGCCAGTGCTGCCGCTCCTCCTCGTCGGCGTCCTCGGCCGGCGGGCGCTCCAGCAGTGCCGGGGCGAAGACCACCACGTCGCCGTGGTTGAGCGTCAGGTCCTCGCCGAGCACCGGCAGGATGCGGGCGGTGGCCGGACCGGTCCGGACGGCGGGCAGGTCGGCCGTCGCACCGTTGGTGCGGGTGGCCCGGACGGTGACCAGCTGCCACTCCTCGTCGACCGGGCCGTCGGGTTCGTCGAACTCGATGCCCAGCAGCGCGCCGGTGGAGCGGACCACGGCCCAGTCCCGGTTGGCGGTGGCCGCGGTGATCAGGTGCCAGAGGTCGGGCTCCTGGACCGTCCGGTGACTCTCTTCCTCCGCGACCTCCCCGGCGGGCAGCGCGCGCTCCAGCAGCTCCTGGTGGAGCCGCTGCGCGGTCGCGTGGTCTCCCAGCTCGGTGGCGGCCCGGGCGGCGAGGCGCCGGGTGTTGAGCACCGCGTCGTCCAGCGCCAGGATCGCCTCGCACTGCTCCAGCGCCTCGGCCCAGCGGCTCTCGGCGACGGCCCAGCGGGCGCGGGTCCAGTGCGCGTCGGCGGGTGCGGTGACGGCCAGCCGGTCGGCGAGGCGGCGCACGCCGTCGGCGTCCCGGGCGCCGATCAGCATCTCGCCGAGCGTGCCGGTCAGCTCCCGGTCCTCCGGGTCGGCCTCCAGCCGCTGCCACAGCAGGTCGGCCGCGGCGCGGGCGTGGCCCAGTCCGCCCAGCAGGGTGGCCAGCTGCACCGTCGTTCCGGTGGCGCCGGCCTGTTCGCCCCGGTACCGGTCCAGGGCGACGGAGACCAGGTCGACGCCGGTCTCGACGGGCACCCCGGCCTCGGCCAGGTACGCCGCCAGCTCGTCCGGCGGAACGGGCAGCTCGGGCTGCGGCAGTGCCTCGGCGGCCGCGCGCAGGGCCGCGACCTCTTCCGCCACGCCGTCGGTGCGCCGCAACCGGGTGAGCTTGCGCTGCCCGGTCGCGGCGAGGGTCAGTGCCACCGTGCGGGCGCCGCGGGCGAGGGCGAGCCGACCCGCCGCCAGCAGCAGGTCCACGCAGGGGCGGTGCGCACCGGCGTCGTCCAGGTAGCCCACCCAGCCGGCCAGCGCGGCGCCCAGCTCGGCGTCGTTCTCCCACGCGCCGGCCGCGACCAGCAGCTCGACCGTCTGCGTCCAGGTGGGCCGCAGGTCCGCGTGCTGTTCGGCCTCGGCACGGTCGGGGAGCAGGGCGACCGCCTCCTCCGTGCGGCCGAGCGCGGCGAGCGCGCGGGCCCGCAGCAGGGCGCCCCAGCGCCGGTCGCGCTCGTCCAGCCGGTGGCCCTGCGCCTGCTCCGCCTTCTCGGCGGTGTCGAGCAGCTCCAGCACCTCCTGGTACCGGCCCAGCAGGTGCAGGGTCCCGGCCCGGGACTGGTGGAAGCGCAGCGAGACCCGCTGGCCGGCGGCTCGCATCCGGTGGGCCGCGGTGTCCAGGTGGTCGAGCGCCTCGGCCGCCCGGCCGTCGTCCTCCAGGGCGTCGGAGTACTCGCGGGAGAGGCAGTCGTAGCAGGCGCGGCCGGGCTCGATCCGGCCGAGCGTCTCGCCGACCACCTCCAGCCGCTCGGTCACGTAGCCGGGCCCGTCGACCCGGGCGTGGCAGATCGCGAAGTCCTGGACCACGCAGACGGACTGCGGGCAGCCGGCGGTCCCCTCCCGGTGGGCGAAGTCCAGCAGGTCGACCGCCTCGGGCATGACCGCCTCGCCCTGCTGGCGCTTGTTCAGCAGGTTCTGCAGCCGCCAGTGCCGCAGGTAGACCTCGACCCAGGGCAGGTCGAGCGACCGCGCGGCGGCGAGCGCCTCGGGGTAGAGCGCGTCCAGCTGGTCGTTGCGGCCCTCGGTGGCGAGCTCGGGCAGCTCGACGACGGCGTCGGCAAGCCGGTGGTGGCCGGCCTCGGCCAGCTGCCGGTGGGCGTCCCGCACCCAGGACCAGATGTCGGTGGTCATGCTTCTTCCCCCTGCGTCGTGCTGATGGATTGTCTACCGCGGACCACTGACGGTCCGTCCGTCACGCTTCGCCCGGGAGCGCACCGGGGCTGTCCGGGACGTCCGGCAGGCCGGCCGGGACGGCGGCGGTCAGGGCGGAGACCGCGGTGCCGACACCGGCCAGCGCGGCGGTGAGGTCGCCCCCAGTCGGGCCGGACGAGGCCGCGGCCATGATCACCTTGAGCGAGCGGAGCAGCCCGGCGGCGGTGGCGCTGCCGGTGTGCCCGGTGCGGTAGGCGGCGAGCAGGTCCCGGACCGCCGGGCAGTCCAGGTTGAGGTAGAGCCGGGCCCTGACCGCGCCGTCGGTGCGGGCGGTGAAGGCGCGGGCCAGCCGCAGCGCGGCGGACGGGATCCGGGCGTCCGCCTGGTCGTCCTCGATCCGGGCCTTCAGCTCGGCCTCGCGGTCCGGGACGAGCACCAGCGGCAGACCGGGCGGGTCGAAGCGGGCCGCGACGAGCTGCTCGCCCGGGTCGGCGAGGGCGCCGGCCAGCCAGGCCGCCTCCCCGTCGGGCAGCGGCCGCTCCGGGTCGCGGAACAGCTCGCGGTTGCCCTGCTCGCTGCCCAGTTCGACCAGCCGGCAGCCGCGCAGCTGGGCGTAGCGGCGCAGGAACGGCAGCACGGCGTACCGGTCGCCGCGCGCGATCGGCACCCGCATGGCCCGGTACAGCATCTCCTCGAAGCCGCCGCCGCTGCCGAGCGCGACGTGCACCGCTCCCCCGCCCGCCGCGCGCAGCGCACCGGCGGTGAGGTCGCCCTGCGAGGTGGGCACCGGGACGTCGTCGGCGAGCAGGGTGAACAGCCGCTCGTCGCAGAGCGCGGCGCCGAGCAGGTCCTGGCCGTGCCGGGCGAGGATGCGGCGCCAGGCGGCGGGCCGCAGCCGGGCCGTCTCGTACAGGCCCTCCACGATGGCGTCGGTGAGGGCCTTCCGGAGCGCGCGGTAGTGCTCGTCGCGCTGGAGGTCCTCGCGGCTGGCGGTGGGGGTGAGCCGGTTGGACTCGACCACGCCGCCGATGAACCCGGCCCAGCCGGGCAGCAGTTCGCGGGCGTCCTCGGCGAGCAGCATGCCGCGCAGGTAGACGGCGAGGTCGCGGTTGTCGCTGCTGCCGTAGGTGCCGCCGTCCTGGACCCAGAGCAGGCCGATCGCGTCCGTCGCGCCGTCGACCGGGTGGACCGGGAAGGCGGTGAGCGGCTCGAAGCGGCGGCCGAAGGCGGCGGCGAAGCGCATCCGGGCCGCGTACCGGTCGCCGTCGGAGGGGCGGCGCGGAGCGTCCCGGTCAGGGGTGGAGGCGGGCGACGGGAGGGCCTCCTGGCGCCAGGGCACCTCGACGGAGTTGACGGGCCGCTCGTCGTCGCCGACGTGGACGGGGATCGGGAGCAGCACGCAGTAGCGGCCGAGGATCTCGCGCAGGGCGTCCTCGTCGGCGAGGTGGGCGTGCTCGGCCTTGAGCGCCAGCTCGACCACGGTGCCGGGGCGGGGTCTGGCGGGCGCCGGCTCGACCCGGTACTGCTCGCCGCCGCGGCTGCGGTAGCGGTGGCCGAGCGTCGGCTCGCGGTGCGAGGTGGTGGTGACGGTGACCTCGTCGGCGATCGAGAAGGCGGACAGGAAGCCCAGCCCGAAGGCGCCGATCAGCTCCTGGTTGCCGGTCAGTTCGCGCAGCATGCGGGTGTAGCCGGTGCCGACGGTGGCCAGGTAGGAGTGGATCTCCGGCTCGGTGAGTCCGGCGCCGGTGTCCTCGATGGCGACGGTGCGCCGGGCGGAGTCGGCGCGCACCCGGATCAGCGGGCGGTGGTTGCCCTCCGGGTCCTCCAGGAGCCGGCGGGTGTGCGAGTCGTGCGCGTTCTGGACCAGTTCGCGCAGGGCCACCAGCGGGGTGGAGTAGAGGTGGGTGGCGAGGACGTTCACCAGGCCGCCGAGATCGACCTCGGTCGTCCGCAGTTCCTCGACGGGGGTGGGCTCGGGCGGGACACCTTCAGACATGGGTCCCCAGTGTGCCAGTGCGACAATCCGCCGACCATTTCTTTCTTCTTGACGGAATGACGGATTGCGGTCAACTCCCAATTGACCAGATCGCCACCATCGGGGGAATTGCCACCCGTTCGGTGGAGTTCGTCCACACCGCTGGTGAATGCTGAACGGGCGACGTCAGGCAACGGCGCCCCCGGAGCGGCCACTCCGGACGGCGCCACAATTCGCACCTCCAGTCAGGGAGACCAGCGTGTCCCGTATTCGCGCAGCCGCCGCCGTCACCGCCCTCGGGGCGTTCCTCCTCGTGGGCCTCGGCGCCGCCACCGCGCACGCCGACAACGGCGCCGCCGCGATCGACCACTCCAACGGCAGCGTCGTCAGCAACGCCGGCAGCGGCAACGTCGTCGGCAGCGTCAACGGCAACGTGGTCAACACCCAACAGACGGCGACCGGTTCGGGTGCGAGCAACCAGAACAACGGCCTCGCGGTGACCGGAAACGGCGGGAACATCGGCGCCCTGCAGGGCAACGGCAACGTCGACGCCCGGGTGTACTACCCGCACGTCCTCTACTAGGTCCCGTCCGGTACCGAGCCGTCCGGGCCGGGGGGCCCCCCCCCCCCCACCGGGGCGGGGCCCCCGCCCCCCCCCGGGGCGGGACCGCCACCCCGCGGCCCGGGCCCCCCCGCCCCGCCCCCCCGGGCCG